>JAJRZO010000111.1 GCA_024275215.1 Candidatus Zixiibacteriota bacterium
CTCGGAATCGCCAGAGCAGCGAGAATGCCGATAATGACCACAACGATCATGAGTTCGATCAGTGTGAAACCCTTCTGGGACTTGTGGAATTTGGACAGCATCTGAACCTCCTACAGGTTGTTTTGTTTAGCTGTTTGCTTTACCTTTCATGACGTTTTCAGTAAAATCATTTCCTTCTGGCGTATCAGTATTGCAAAGGGCGCGCCAGCATACATAAACTCAGACAAAATCCGGCGACTGGCCATGTATCCTGTTGTGGACTTGGGAGTTATGGGGTTGTGCAAAGATCGCCACCCGGAAAGCCTGATGATCCTGAGTGCCGATGTGTCCCGAATCCATGTCGATATGCGAGTAACCCATTGCATTTTGCACGATGTAATCAAGAAAATCATATCTAATTATCTATGGTTCGTTTGAGTCCATACCTTTCGATTTTGCGATAAAGTGTTGAGGGGTCGATTCCGAGCATTTTTGCAGCCTTGGTCTTTTGCCAGTTTGTCTGGTTGAGAGTCCAGAAAATGTATGCTCTTTCAATCGATTCGAGCGTCGGGCTTGTCGCCGCGCCGACAGTTTCAGGCTCAGTGCTCTGTATTGAATCAACTATCTCGGCGGGGAAATCAGATACTTGCAGGACATCGTGCTTGGACAGAAGAAGAGCGCGTTCGAGAGTATTCTCAAGCTCACGGACATTTCCCGGCCAGTTATATCTTTTCAGAGCTTCCAGAGCCTGCGGATCGATATCTTTTTGAGGACGTTTCATCTTCTGGGAATGAGTAGCGATAAAATGCCTGACCAGCAGTTCGATATCTTCCTTTCTCTCCCTGAGCGCCGGGATATAGATTGGCAGCACATTCAGACGATAGAACAAATCTGCTCTGAATCTCGAAGCTTCAACATCAGCTTCGAGATTGGCGTTTGTCGCGGCAATCAGGCGAATATCGACTTTGATCGGCTCAGTCGCGCCCACCGGTATAATCGTTTTTTCCTCAAGAACGCGTAACAGCTTGACCTGAATGCTCGGCGAAGTGTTCCCGATTTCATCGAGAAAGAATGTACCTGTGTCGGCAAACTTGAACAGCCCTTCCTTATCCTTAAGAGCGCCGGTGAACGCCCCTTTTACATACCCGAACAGCTCGCTCTCAAGAAGAGTCTCCGGCAGCGCGGCGCAGTTCAGAGTGAGAAATGGTTTCCCCGCTCGATCCGAATGGTAATGAATTGCTTTTGCGATCAGGTCTTTTCCTGTCCCGCTCTCGCCGCGAATCAGAACGGTGCTGTCAGACTTTGCTACGGTCTGAGCCATCTCCTTCATTTTGAGAATCTTCGGGTTCGATCCAATGAAATTGTCGAATGAAAACTCGGTGCTGAGTCTTTTTCTCAAATGTTGATTTTCTGCAGCTATTGATGTCAGGTTGACAAGCTTCTTTAAGGTCAACTTGATCTCGTCAACCTTAAATGGCTTTGTTACATAATCATAAGCACCCTTCTTCATCGCGTCGAGAGCACTGTCGACTGAGGCGAAAGCTGTCATTACGATCACTTCGATTTTTTCATCTATGTCTTTGACTGCCGAAAGTAACTCCAGACCCGACATCTCCGGCATCATCAGGTCAGTGAAGATTACATCCGGTTTTGACTTGTGGATACTTTCGACAGCCTC
>JAJRZO010000112.1 GCA_024275215.1 Candidatus Zixiibacteriota bacterium
AGCGCAAGAATGTACTCGTTCGCATACCAAAACGACTGATGTCGGTCTATGAGAGAATTCGCAAAGGTCGCGGAGGTGATGTTGTTGTTCCCGTCAAACGGCGATCGTGCGGAGCATGCTATAAGCAGCTCGAACCGAGAGTTGTTCAGGAAATCAGGAAAGGCGACAAAGTCATAACATGCGATTCGTGTGGAAGAATCTTGTTTTGGGCTGGGGATGATTGATGCACCCTAAAGTGGAAAAAGTCGGATTGACATTCGATGATATTCTGTTGATTCCCGGGAAAAGCTCTGTGCTGCCTTCGGAAACAGATGTCACGACAAAACTGTGCGATAATATCACTCTGAATATTCCGATAGTATCTGCAGCGATGGATACGGTCACCGAAGCCGAGCTTGCGATCGCGCTTGCTCGGCAGGGTGGAATCGGAATTATCCACAAGAATATGTCGATTGATGACCAGGCCATGGAAACCGACAAAGTCAAACGTTCCGAATCAGGAATCATAGTCGATCCGATCACGCTTCCACCAGGTGAAACGATTGGGCGCGCTCTTGAAGTGATGAAGAAATTCTCCGTTTCGGGGATTCCGATTACTGAAAGAGGGCGGCTTGTCGGAATTATCACAAACCGCGATTTGAGATTTCACAGAGACACATCGGTAAGAATTGCGGATGTGATGACGCATAAGAATCTTATCACCGCGCCGCCCGGTACCACGCTTGACGAAGCGCAGGATATTCTTCACAAGAACAGAATCGAAAAACTGCTTGTGGTCGATGACGAGGGAATTCTTAAAGGTTTGATCACGGTTAAAGATATAACCAAGAAAATCAAGTACCCGAATGCTTGCAAAGACGACCAGGGGAGACTCAGGGTTGGTGCTGCGGTCGGTGTCTCTGATGATACAATTGATCGTGCAAAAGCTCTCGTGGAGGCAGATATTGATTTGCTTGCCGTTGATTCATCACATGGGCATTCCGAAGGTGTGCTGAAAACAGTTGAAGCTCTGCGCAGGGAATTCCCAGAACTGCCGATTATGGCCGGCAATGTGGTGACTGCTGAAGGCACACGTGATTTGATTAGCGCAGGCGCGAGTTGTGTCAAGGTAGGCGTCGGCCCCGGCTCGATATGTACTACTCGTATTGTAACTGGCGCAGGCGCTCCTCAGATAACAGCCATTTTTGATTGTGCGGAAGAAGCTAAAAAACATGATTGCTGTATCGTCGCGGATGGAGGAATCAAGTACTCCGGAGACATAGCAAAGGCTCTTGCCGCGGGTGCGGACGTCGTAATGATCGGATCGCTTTTCGCCGGAACGAAAGAATCACCCGGAGATGTTGTTTTGTTGGAAGGTCGCAGCTACAAGTTGTATCGTGGTATGGGTTCGATTGAGGCAATGCGCAAGGGCTCTGGTGATCGCTATTTTCAGTCAGTTACATCTGAAATCAAAAAGATGGTACCTGAGGGAATCGAAGGACGAGTTCCATACAAGGGAGAACTCGCCGATTCGGTTTATCAGCTTATTGGCGGGCTGAGGGCTGGAATGGGTTTGACGGGGTGCGCGACTATTCAAGAATTGCAGACGAAATCCAGATTCATGCAGGTTACATCGGCAGGGCTTAGGGAAAGCCATCCTCACGATGTATCCATTACGAAAGAAGCTCCGAATTACCGCACCTGGCGATAGTTACACTGTAAGATATCATTCAAATTAGATACAAGACGAATAAAAAAACGGGAGCCGTTTTCACGGCTCCCGTTATCATGAAAGTTGTTACTTCCATGGAGGAATACAGGCAGCTGGATCAGGGGCTGGTCCACCACCGAAGATGTAGTTAATCAAATATACTACATCATCGATGTCGATGTTGCCGCTGCCGTCAGCATCGCCGCAGCAATTCATTCCGACAGGTGGCGGCCCACCGCCGAAGATGTAGTTAATCAGATATACAACATCATCGATGTCAACAGCGCCAGAGCCGTCCGCATCGCCCGGCACGCATGCCGGCGGTTCCTCGAGATAACTCCAGATATCGACCTGCAGGTCTTCAACATGGTATGTCTCAATGTAGCACCACGGCCAGTTGACAACCTGAACGACGATATAGTCGCACTCGTCGAGGTAGCCGTTACCGTTATCCTGCCAGGCTACAATCGAAATTATCCTGCCGAGAGGATCTGCAACCTCTACCCAGTATGAACGCCACGGGTATGTGATCGCATCGTCCATGACAGGAGTCTGACCGGCAATCTGGTTCACCGTTCCTCTCATCATATCGAAGTAGATGGGATCACCACCACCGGCGGGAGTAAGCACAAGCGTCCAGGTCACCCAGTACACATGCTCCCACCATTCATCGTTAGGCGGATCATCCTGCCTGAACTTGAGGTAGTCGCAATGGTTAAGCCCCGGAGTGCCGTTGTCCACAGCATCAATGACTGTGGTGTTCTCACAGAATGTCGGCATCAGTTCATGCCAGCCTGAGCCAACCCAGTCAAGCGCACTCTTTGCCGGAGGAATGGTATTGTGCTTGCCAATAGGCGAGTTGGCCATTGCCGTGTCAGGTGTAGGATAGCATTCAGCTTCATCAAGATACCTGTCAGCCGCCCAAACTTTGCCCTTGTCGATAAGAAATTGAAGGTCGGCAAGACCTGTAAGGCTCGATGCCTTCACTTTGCTGTACGCTTTGCATTCACCCGGAGCAAGTGTCAGTTGCTGATCGACAACATACACAGAGTTCAGGTCCTCAACTGAATCTGATGCTATGAAAGTTCCGGGCGTTAATGTGTCAAGCAGCGCACCAATGGTATCTGGATAGTAGCCGGAGTTCGGATAGACCCAGACATCATTTTCGAGAACCAAAGCTCCCACGATAGGACGTGTGAATGACACACCACCGTAGTAATTCTCCTCAGGAGATACACCTGAAGGACCTTTCTGATAGACCATCTCACGAGCAGCATCAACACCCGACTCGTTGACAGATCCGTCTTCCCCATCCGGGAAATCCCAGTCGATACCTTCACCGACATCGATTGTAATCGGGTTTGAAGTGTTATTGTAAACTGTGAAACGTTCAATCAGGAAGCATGAATCCGGATGCTTTGGAGCGAAGTACTCAATAAATCCGACAATCGATGTGTCAGGCGTTGCCCATTGTCCATGAGCATACTCGTAGTCCGGATACTCCGTATACTGGACAATGAGCGGTCCGACAGCAGAGAAATCAGCATTGCTGTTGGATCCGTCAAACAGTGAGAAGTAAGTGTTATCGTAATTACTGGCATCAGTAATTATCACGCCGTTGTCGTACATTGGTGCGACACTGTCGACGAACCAGAACATGTTGCCATCATCACCACGCTGGGCGATACCGGAGCGCGGAACATTCCACACACCAACTGACCAGCATTTAGTCGATAGGAGTGTATATTCAGGCACATAGTACTTACATTCGACATGAGCAGTAACATCTACGACAACTGTAGCGTTTCCGGCAGAGCTTGTCAGATTGATCGTAACCGTTCC
>JAJRZO010000113.1 GCA_024275215.1 Candidatus Zixiibacteriota bacterium
ACATCTGACGACAGTTGCCGCATTCTCAATGGCGCAGTTGAGATTTTCGCAGGTGAATCATCACGACTCAGATATGTCATGCTGCAGGATATTTCATCCACAACCAACGGGTTCATAACTCAGCGAGCGGAGACATCGAGCGACGCGAATATCTACACAGTTTTCGGATCATTCGGCGGGTCGGTTACAAAAATCGATATGGGAACGATTCTCGATGGTCGCGGCGCAGAGAGCAGGATATCCGGCATTGTGTTCGGCGATGAATCGCAGCAATTTGACCATCATACGGTGCATCACCATGCTTCGGGTGAGACGCACTCCAACATCGATGTCAGGATCGCGATGAAGGACAAGTCGCAGTCAGCGTACACAGGAATGATCCGAATCGATGAAGAGGCTGCAAACTGCGAGGCATATCAGGAGAACAGAAACCTGTTGCTCGATAGCGGCACGAAAGCCGAGACAATACCGGAGCTTGAGATTCTCAATGACGAAGTCAGTTGTTCGCATGGCGCAACGATAGGTCCGATCGATCCTGAGATGGTATTTTATCTCAGGAGCCGGGGATTCAGTGAACCAGACGCCGTCAAGGCAATTGTCAGTGGATTCATGGAGCCGACAATCAACCTCTTGCCGAATAACATTCGGGATACGCTGAGACAGAGCATTCAAAAGAAACTGGAGGGGAAAACGGGATGACTGCGCAGCTTGAAAGAATCTGTCGTGTCGATGAGATCAATGAGGGTGAGTCCCGCGTCTTTCAGGTGAATGGAAAGTCGATACTTGTCGCGAAATACAAAGGCAAATACTACGCGGTCGACAACATCTGCACCCATGACGGTGGAGACCTCGGCGAAGGTAAAATCATCGATGGTCAGGTCGAGTGTCCGCGTCATGGCGCAAGATTCGATATTCGCACAGGAGATGTAACCAGAATGCCCGCGGTATGCGAGATCGACACATACAAAGTAATTATCGAGAATGGTGAACTTTTCGTCTCAGTGACGGATTAAAAAGGATGGCAGAGATGTCAACACTTATGCAGCATAAGAAAACAAATCCGGTCATTGATCCCGAATCGATTCGTCGCGACTTCCCGATTCTCAACAGGACTGTTAACGGCAATCAGCTTGTTTACCTTGACAACGCTGCAACCACACAGAAGCCGCAGATCGTGATCGATGAACTGGCACGATACTATTCAGAATACAATTCCAATGTCCACAGGGGTATTCACACTCTCGCTGATGAGGCGACACAGGCATACGAAAAGGCGCGCCAGAAAGTGGCGAATTTCATCGGCGCACCAAAAACCGAACAGATCATTTTCACACGCGGCGCGACCGAGTCGATCAATCTTGTTGCGTACGCATGGGGCAGAAAGAATATCGGCAAAGGCGACAGGATTGTCCTTACACAGATGGAGCATCACGCCAATCTCGTGCCATGGGTTGCTCTGGCGAAAGAAACCGGCGCCGAACTCGAATACATACCGATCGATGAACAGGGGTGTCTCGATCTCGATGATATCGGAGAAATCATTTCGCGTAATACAAAGCTCGTTTCCGTCACACAGATGTCGAACGTACTCGGCACGATCAATCCGGTCGAGAAAACAATTGAAATTGCACACGATCGCGGCGCAATTGCGCTTGTCGATGCTGCGCAATCGGTCCCGCACATGCCGGTTGATGTGAAGTCGATGGACGCTGATTTTGTTGCGTTTTCCGCTCACAAGATGCTCGGTCCGACAGGTATCGGTATACTGTATGGCAAAGAAGAATTATTATCCGGGATGGAGCCGTTCAATTACGGCGGCGAAATGATAAACGAAGTACGGTATGATTTTGCTGACTGGGCGGCGTTGCCGCATAAGTTTGAAGCCGGTACGCCGAATATAGCGGGCGTAGTTGCGTTTTCTCCGGCGCTCGATTACCTGAGAAATATCGGGATGGCAAATGTTCGGCAACACGAGATCGAATTGACAGGATATACACTCGACAGACTTTCATCGCTCGGCAGTATTCGGATATTCGGTCCGATGAATCCTGAACTTCGTGGCGGCGCAATTTCGTTTATTGATAACGATGTTCATCCGCATGATCTGGCGCAGTTGCTTGATCAGAGTGGTGTCGCGATCAGGGCGGGTCATCATTGCGCACAACCGTTGCATCGTCTTCTCGGAATCGGATCAACTGCACGGGCAAGTTTCTATATCTACAACACGAAAGAAGAAATCGATCAACTGATTGATGCGCTGAAAGAAGCGAGGAGATATTTCGGCCATGAGTGATGCACTCGATACACTGTACCGCGAGGTGATCCTCGATCATTACAAGAATCCTCGCGGAAAGAAAAAACTCGATCACGCAGATGTGAAGAACGAAGGCAAGAACCCGGTCTGTGGCGATGAGATAGAAGTCGAAGTCGAGTTCGATGGCGATACAGTCAAAGACTTGTCGGTAAGTTGCGCGGGCTGTGCCATATCGGTTGCGTCTGGTTCGATGCTTTATGAAGTCATCAAGGGTAAATCGTTCGATGAAGTCAGGAAGATTGCGAAAGTTGTCAAGGCGATGCTCAAGGGCGAGGAATACGACGCCGACGGAATCGATCTCGGCGATCTCGATGTCCTCGAAGGTGTCAGGCAGTTTCCGGTCAGGATCAAATGCGCGCTGCTTTCATGGGTGACGCTCGTAGACGCAATCGAAAAAGCTGACACGAACGAATCATCAAAGTTGTCGACCACGGAGTAATATCATGCCGACGAAAGAAGAAATCCTCGAAGCGTTGCGGGATGTGCTCGATCCTGAAATGAGGCTGTCAGTAGTCGATCTCGGCTTGATCTATGAAATCGGGATTATGAACAAGATCGTAAATGTGATTATGACGCTGACTTCTCCTGCATGCCCATACGGACAGACGCTTGTCGATGAAATCAGATATACTATTAAGAAACTTGATGGTGTCGAAAAGGCTGATGTAGAGGTCGTATATGATCCACCGTGGAATCCCGAACAGATGGCATCCGATGCTGCGAAAGATGTGTTGGGAATCTGGTAGATTTGTAGCTCATGCACGCTTTGGGAATGAGACATTTTCTTATTCCGGGCACAGACAAGGAATACCATTGTTTACAATGTTTAGAAGAAACATTTGATTATTTCAATCGAGAGAATTATGAAAAGCATATCGATCAGTTTGTTTATTTTGATACTGACCACAAGTCTGTTTACCATGATCGCTGTTGCGGAGGAAGACAAAGTGACATTCAATAAGCTTACACCTGAGGAAGAACAGGTCATAATTTACAAAGGCACCGAGAAACCATTCAGCGGCAAGTTCTATGATTACAAAGAAGCCGGAACTTATGTCTGCAAACGTTGCGGCGCTCCGTTGTACCGATCTGACGACAAATTCGAGTCGGGATGTGGCTGGCCGAGTTTCGATGACGAAATCCCCGGCGCAATCAAACGTACATTAGACGCTGATGGTGTCCGCACCGAGATAACCTGCGCAAAATGCGGCGCTCATCTCGGTCATCTGTTCGAGGGTGAGAAGTTCACGCCCAGGAATATCCGGCATTGCGTGAATTCCATTTCGCTCGATTTTATCCCATCCGAAGCGGAAGTGGAAACCGACACAGCCTATTTTGCCGGTGGATGTTTCTGGGGAACGGAGTATTTGTTACAGCAGCAACCGGGAGTTATCAGCACGAAGACCGGTTATATGGGCGGCGACAAAGACAACCCGAAATACAAAGAAGTCTGTAGCGGTAAAACCGGTCATGCCGAAACGGTACAGGTTGTTTTCGATCCGTCAAAGACAGACTTTGAAAAGCTGGCTAAATATTTCTTCGAGATACACGATCCGACTCAGGAAAATCGCCAGGGTCCCGATATCGGCACGCAGTACCGGTCGGCGGTATTCTACAATGATGAAAATCAGAAGATCATTACAGAAAAACTGATCGGAATTCTCAAAGACAAGGGCTACGATGTCGTGACCGAAGTTGTTAAAGCCGGCTCATTCTGGGATGCTGAGGATTATCATCAGGACTATTATATCAATACCGGCAAAGCGCCTTATTGTCATTCGTACCAGAAACGGTTTTGAGAATATCCCCGGGTGTTCGCGCATTCAGCTTCAGTTGAGTTTCTCACTGTTGGATCAGACCAATAAGATGGATGCCATACACCAATATTGCATATGCAGTCAGAGAGAGAACCCTCTTTCACCCAAGGGCAAGAGCCGGGAACTTCCGCGCTACTTTACTGAACACGAATTCTGTTCCACGTGTTGACACTCCTGGTTCACGTCATTCCTGTGCAGGAGCATGTTGAAAAACCTGACAATGACACAAAAGTACACAAAGTAGCTGTGCTGCTGTGTTCAGCATATTGCATTGCATACAGTTACAACACAGTATCTGCAGGGGAACAGCCCCTGCGAGCGCTCAATGACTGGCACAGCCTGTTTACTCGCTTTTTATATCGCCCAGGGTGATATGATAAACTGTGTACGATAAGAATATCGCTTTCAACCAACAACCCCATTGATGTTTTTTGAGAGAATTCAATCTCAGAATCAAATTGATATATTTACAAAACATTGTATACTCACACACGCAATGAAGTATTACGCCAGATATGCGAGGATGCTCTACCACCGATTAGCGCGGCAGGTGAAACGGTCTGAAACGACCCTTCTGCTTGTGCTTGCGTCGGCTGTCGGTGTCGGGACCGGTTTCGCTGCGGTATTGCTCATCTGGCTGATCCAGCAGGCCAAGCAGATATTCTTCGGTGAAAGCCTGTTTTTTCTGAATCACATGGTCACACATGGCGATTTCTGGGTTATTCTGGTTCCCGCAGTGGGCGGATTGCTGGCAGGTCCCATTGTATACAAATTTGCCAAAGAGGCAAAAGGCCACGGCGTTCCAGAAGTCATGGAAGCCGTTGCGCTCAAAGGCGGAATAATCCGTCCCCGCGTAGCTGTCGCTAAATCGCTGGCATCAGCGCTATGTATCGGATCAGGCGGATCGGCTGGTCGGGAAGGGCCGATCATTCAGATTGGCTCGACTATCGGCTCTGTGATCGGACAACTTTTCCACATGTCCAGTTCGCGAGTTAGAATCCTCGTGGGATGCGGCGCGGCAGCAGGCATATCCTCAGTATTTAATGCGCCAATCGCAGGAGTGATATTCTCCCTCGAAATCATACTTGGCGACTATGCTGTCAAAACATTCAGCCCTGTGATCTTCTCATCAGTGATCGCATCGGTAGTATCCCGTGCATTTCTTGGCGACAGCCCGGCATTCGCCGTACCGAAATATTCACTCGTTTCGGTATGGGAGATTCCGCTCTACATCGGACTCGGCATTGCATGCGCATTCGTCGCGCTCGCATTTACAAAAACACTCTATTTTGCCGAGGACAGATTCGATTCGTTGAAAATCCCCGATTCGCTGAAACCCCTTGTTGGCGGACTGGGACTCGGAGCTATCGGCGTGTTTTTCCCGCAGGTTTTTTCCGGCGGTTATGAAACAATCATCAATGCGATGCACGGCCAGCTTTCGATGCAACTCCTCGCAGGGCTTATCATTCTCAAAATACTCGCAACATCGCTGACTCTCGGATCAGGCAACTCAGGCGGGATTTTCGCGCCATCATTGTTTATGGGAGCAGTCGCCGGAGGTCTCTACGGAGAACTAATGCACTACCTGTTCCCAACAATCACGGCATCATCGGGGGCTTACGCGTTAGTGGGCATGGCAGCAGTCGTTGCAGGTACAACCTACGCACCGATCACCGCACTGCTGATTATCTTCGAGATGACCGGCGACTACAGGATCATACTTCCTTTGATGGTAGTGGTCGTATCATCCACACTCGTTGCAACGAGAATAAGCACCGGGTCGATTTATACGCTCAAACTCATCAGACGCGGGATCAATCTGTATGGCGGTCGCGACAAAGACGTCATGGAG
Organism: Candidatus Zixiibacteriota bacterium; assembly: GCA_024275215.1. Classification (GTDB taxonomy): domain Bacteria; phylum Zixibacteria; class MSB-5A5; order JAABVY01; family JAHJOQ01; genus JAJRZO01. Next base: position 5,984 of record JAJRZO010000113.1, read on the forward strand.
TCGATCCGTGTTGAGGAAGTGATGACGCGAGACTATGATACAATCCGCGATATAAACCCTATCGGCCAGGTTTTCAACATCATGGAAAACTCGCGCTCGAGCTTTTTCCCGGTTGTTGATTACAAAGGTCATATAGTCGGCACACTCTCTTTTCAGGACCTTCGCACAATACTTTTCAGCCGTGAAAAAATCGGACTCGACAGTCTCGTGATAGCACAGGAACTCTGTCATACTGATCCTCCTCTTCTTTACCCTGACGATACTCTCGATATCGCACTCGAAAAATTCGTTCTGCGCGACCTTGAATTCATCCCTGTAGTGGAACGAGGACAATCAAGAAAACTGGTTGGTATATTGAAAAAAAGTGACATCTTCAGGGCATATCATAAGAAACTGCTCAATAAGATGTCGAAATCGTGATGACTCAGCCGAAAGCGCGCACAGATCTCCGTGTGTCGAAACAGGAAGAATCAGGGCAGGTTTATTATGTCATAACTGCCCCCGACACAGGGAAATATGTTCGCCTCAGAGAACCGGAATATATAATCCTCAAATCTCTCGATGGGCATCGGATGCCTGATGAGATATGCGCCATTGTCTGTGATGAGACAGGCATTGAGCTGACACCATCAGCAATCGAAGCATTCACAGGTCAGCTCGGCAAATTTCATTTCCTCGAATCAAGCGATTCAACTGACAAAATTGAGATTCCCGAACGCGAGATCGATAAGAAAAAACAATCACTGTTTTTTCTGAGATTCAGAGCGTTCAATCCGGAAAAACTTGTCAACTGGCTCTACTCCAAGCTGCGATTCGTGTTCTCTCCGGTTTTTTTGATATTTTCGCTGATCCCGATCGGAATCGGCTTCTACATTCTGATGACAATCCCCAACAGTATCCCATACAGCGCAATTGATATTCTAAGACTCTCGACGATCATTGTGTTCGTAGCGGCGCTGTTCGTTGTAATTGTAGTGCATGAATTCGCGCATGCCATAGTCTGTCGTCGATATGGCGGGCGGGTGACCGAGATGGGATTCCTGTTGATCTATTTCCAGCCTGCGTTTTATTGCAATCTCTCGGATTCATATATGTTCCCGAAGAAATCCCACAGGATATACACGATCCTTGCCGGAATGTATTTCCAGATACTCCTCGGATCGTTCAGCCTGATTCTCTGGCGGATCGTAAAACTGGAGACCCCCCTTTCTGATCTGTTGTTTGTCATTGTGGTCGTCTCTTTCGGGACACTTGTTTTCAATCTCAATCCATTGTTGAAACTCGACGGGTACTATTTCCTGACAGATATTACAGGAATCCCCAACCTGAGATACAAGGCTTTCAGTTATCTCAAGAGATTGCTGTTGAAGTTCACTCTCGGTATTGAGACATCTTATCCCGATGTTTCCCCAGGGGAAAGAAGGATTTATATTGCTTACAGCATCGCTGCGATAGTCTATACAGCTATACTTATGATATATTTAGGATCAATGCTTTTTACCGTGCTGCTTGACAAGTGGGGTGGAACCGGCTTTCTTCTATTCTTAGCAATCCTTGCTGCCATCTTTGGCAAGCCATTGCGAAGACTTGTCAAAGACATCGGCAAGGCCGTCAGGGAGGACACAGTCAGTAAGATCAGTCGAAAACGAACAGCAATCTGGAGCATTCTTCTTGTTGCTCTGATACTTGTGCTCACATTTGTCCGCACAGAACTTCGAGTATCATCTCAGGCAAGACTCAGCCCGATAGAGAGCTTTACAATCCTGATGCCTGAACAGAATGTCATCAAGTCGCTCTATTTCGCGGGTGGTGAGAGACAATCCCGCAATGAAAGAGTCTGCCAGCTTACATCAAAAGATTTTTCCGTATTCAAACTCGAACCACTTGTGGAAAATGGCGCCGTTGTCAGAAAAGGAGATACTCTTCTGTCAGTCTCCTCGAATCTTTATAAAGGACAACTCGCGCAGGTCGATCCTGAGTTGAACAAGGCTCGCGCAGAGTTGAAACTTCTGCTCTCAGACCCGAAATCTGCTGAAATCGCCAAGGCTGCTGCTGAGATCGATAAAGCGAAATACCGTCGCAGGCGCGCCGCGAATGAGTTTGTTCAGGCAGAAGGAATGTATAAGAAGGGGCTTATTCCCCGCGATGCCTGGGATAAAGCCCGGACCGAAAGAGATGTCGCAGAAAAACAGGTACAAATAGCAGAATCTAAATATAAGCTGCTGAAATCCGGGCCAAAAGCTGAAGAAATCTCAGTGCTTGAATCTGAGATCGAGCGCCTCGAAGCTCAGAAATCATACCTGCTTGACCAGATCGATGCCTCGACATTCGTAGCGCCATTTGGCGGCATAGTGAGTACAAACAGACGACCGGGTGAGATTCTATCGCTTCAGCGAACAGATACTGTCGAAGTGAAAATACTGGTTCCTGAGGAAGACCTCGATGTCGTCAAGATTGGGCAACCTGTCGCATTGAAAGTAACGAGCTATCCTGCAATGAGTTTCAAAGGGCAAGTAGTGAATATCCAGGAATCCGTAGCCGAGAATGGAAGAACGAGCATTTTTACGGCGATAAGTGTCCTGCCCAACCCCGATGGGCTTCTGCGCTCAGGTATGTCCGGATATGCTAAAATCTATTGTGGAAAACTAAGTCTCGGCAGCAAACTCATTCGATCGATCATGAGATTCTTCAGGGTAGAATTCTGGGCGTGGTGGTAAGCGACACTTTTGCACACATGTTCCCGGATACAGTCAGTTCTG
>JAJRZO010000114.1 GCA_024275215.1 Candidatus Zixiibacteriota bacterium
AAGGCGTTCTGGCGAAGATATTGCCGGTTGAGGATATGCCCCATATGCCGGATGGGCAGCCGGTCGATATCGTGCTGAACCCTCTCGGAGTTCCGTCTCGAATGAATGTCGGTCAGATACTCGAAACTCATCTCGGATGGGCTGCCAAGAAGATGAACAAGCATGTCGCAACTCCTGTTTTCGATGGTGCGACGCTTGACGAAATCCGTCAGGAACTGAAGGAAGCCGGATTACCTGAAACAGGAAAGACTGTGCTGATCGATGGCAGGACAGGCCAGCCGTTCGACAACGAGGTCACTGTCGGCACGATGTACTTTATGAAGCTTTCACATCTTGTTGATGACAAGATTCATGCTCGTTCGATTGGGCCATATTCTCTCGTTACACAACAGCCGTTGGGTGGGAAAGCCCAGTTTGGCGGACAGAGATTCGGAGAGATGGAAGTGTGGGCGATGGAGGCGTATGGCGCAGCCTATGCTCTCCAGGAGATGCTGACAGTCAAATCCGATGATGTTTTGGGTCGTTCCAAAGTATATGAGGCTATCGTAAAGGGTGCGAACCCGCCTGAACCGGGTGTTCCTGAGTCATTTAATGTGTTGGTCAAAGAACTCCAGTCTCTCGGACTGGATGTTGAATTGATAGAGAACTGACGTGCCTGACCAGTTCAGGTTGCTGGTGCACTCAATGTATAAGGAGTGTTCGTAAAATGGTCGATTTTATTCCGCGGCAAGTGATGCGGCCATCAGATTTTTCAGCTATCCGGATTCAACTTGCATCTCCGGAAGTTATTGAGTCATGGTCTCATGGAGAGGTAACCAAGCCGGAAACAATCAACTACAGAACTTTCAAACCCGAACGCGAAGGTCTCTTTTGCGAGAGAATCTTCGGACCGGTGAAGGACTTTGAATGTTCTTGTGGCAAATACAAGCGCGTTAGGTTCCGGGGTATCGTGTGTGATCGTTGCGGCGTCGAGGTGACAAACTCGCGAGTCCGCAGGGAAAGAATGGGACATATCAAGCTCGCGGTTCCCGTGTCGCACATCTGGTATTTCAAGTCACTGCCATCCAGAATTGGCTATCTGCTCGATCTGACTGTACGTCAGCTTGAGAGAGTTCTGTACTATGAAGCTTACGTGATGATCGATCCCGGAAATACTTCCTACAAAGAAAAAGATATTATCAGCGAGGAAGAATATCGGGAACTCGTCGAGGCCGGTAAGGAATTCGATGCGCGCATGGGCGCTGAAGCAGCGCGCGAGTTACTCAAGAAGATAGATGTTGAAGAGGTTTCGATTGAACTGCGAGCCAGAGTGAAAGTGGAAACCTCGGTTCAGAGGAAAAAGGATATTCTTAAACGATTGCGTGTCGTCGAGGCTTTCAGGCAGTCGAATAATAAACCCGAATGGATGATATTCGATTATATACCTGTAATTCCTCCTGATCTACGTCCTCTTGTTCCACTCGAAGGCGGCAGGTTTGCGACTTCCGATCTCAACGATCTTTACAGACGAGTCATAAATCGAAACAACAGGCTGAAAAAACTTATCGATATCAGAGCGCCGGAAGTAATTCTGCGCAATGAAAAAAGAATGCTTCAGGAATCTGTTGATGCTCTGTTCGATAACGGTAGGCGAACGCATTCTGTACGTGGTGATTCGAAGCGTCCCCTGAAATCCCTTTCCGATTTGCTGAAGGGCAAGCAGGGAAGATTCCGCCAGAATCTTCTCGGAAAACGTGTGGATTATTCAGGACGATCTGTTATCGTTGTAGGTCCCGAACTGAAGTTGCACCAGTGCGGATTGCCAAAGAATATGGCGCTCGAATTGTTCAAGCCGTTTATCATAATGAAGCTTGAAGAAAAGGGCTATGTGCAGACAGTGAAATCTGCAAAACGTCTCGTGGAACACGAGCGACCGGAAGTCTGGGATATTCTCGAAGAGATAATTGGGGATCATCCTGTTTTGCTCAACCGCGCGCCAACGCTTCATCGTCTTGGCATTCAGGCATTCTACCCCGTGTTGATCGAAGGCAAAGCAATAAGACTGCATCCACTCGTCTGCGCCGCATTCAACGCTGACTTCGACGGTGACCAGATGGCTGTTTATGTGCCGTTGTCATTTGAGGCACAGCTCGAAGCCAAACTGCTGATGTTGTCAACGAACAACGTTCTGCTTCCGTCGAGTGGCAGGCCGGTTGCGACACCATCTCAGGATATCGTTCTTGGGATACATTATCTGACGAAACCTAAACCGGGTGCAAAGGGTGAAGGATCGATTTTCTCATCACGTGAGGAAGCTCTAAGTGCTTATGCAGCAGGTCAGGTTGACTTGCATGCAAAAGTAACTGTGCGTGTGAAGGGTGAACGTCTGGATACGACGATTGGCCGTGTTCTCTTCAACACTATCATCCCTGATGAAATGCCATTCTTGAATGAAACGGCATCGAAAAAGAGACTTGAACAACTGGTGCTTCAGGCTTATATCGCTCTCGGTGTTGATCGAATAGCCGATTTCCTCGATAAATTGAAACACTTCGGTTTTGAATATGCGACGCTTGCCGGATTTACCGTCGGAATTGATGACCTGCTTGTTCCGGAAGAAAAGACTCAACTCGTCTCGTCAGCGGAAAAAGAAGTCAAAGAGATACAGAAGCTTTACGAGAAGGGTGTCATTACTAACGGCGAACGGTACAACAAGGTTGTCGATATTTGGACACGTACAACATCAGATGTTGCCGAGGTGATGTTTGAAAGAATGTCCGAACAGAATCATGGATTTAATCCCGTATACATGATGGCTGATTCGGGCGCTCGTTCATCGAAAGAACAGATCAGACAGCTTGCAGGTATGCGTGGTCTCATGGCCAAGCCTCAGAAGAGAATGACCGGTCAGATTGGCGAAATTATCGAATCTCCGATTATCTCGAATTTCAGGGAAGGATTGAATGTTCTTGAATACTTCATTTCCACTCACGGCGCCAGGAAAGGTCTCGCTGATACTGCTCTCAAGACGGCTGATGCCGGCTACCTGACGCGTCGACTCGTAGATGTCGCTCAGGATGTGATTATAACTGAAAAGGATTGTGGAACTATTCTTGGAATTACGATGACAGCCATCAAAGAGGGGGAGGAAATCATCGAATCTTTGTCTGACAGGATTGTGGGACGAGTTGCTCTGGATGATGTTTACGATCCGATTACAGACGAAGTCATCATTGAGGCGGGAGAAGAGATCGACGAAGAAGCTGCCACCAGAATCGAGGATTCTGGCATCGACGGTGTGAGTATCCGATCGGTACTTACCTGTGAAACGAGAAACGGTGTCTGTGACAGATGCTATGGCAGGGATTTGGCCACCCGTGATCATGTACATCTTGGAGAGGCTGTAGGCGTTATCGCCGCACAGTCAATTGGTGAACCGGGTACGCAGCTTACACTCAGGACATTCCATATCGGTGGTACTGCCGCGAGAATTGCTGAACAGTCGAAGGTTGAGGCTAAGTACGAGGGCAAAGTCAAGATTGCGAATGCCAAGACTATAAAGCGAAAAGATAATCGCTCTGTCGTAGTGAATCGCGAAGCTGAACTTCTGATAATCGATGAAGAAGGCAGAGCGAGATCACGTTACAAAATTCCGTACGCCGCCGTACTCAGTGTCAAGGATGGCGATTCCGTTGAGAAGAACGACGCAGTCTTCGAATGGGATCCGTACAGCAATACGATTCTCACGGAAAGAACCGGTGTTGTCGTCTACAGAGATATTATTGAAGATCAATCGGTTCGCGAAGAACTTGACGAGAAATCCGGTTTCAGGAAATGGGTAATCATTGAGCAGCGTGACAAGAAACTGATGCCGGCGATAGACATTTTGAACAAGGATGGAAGGAAGCTGGCGACCTATTCTATTCCGACAGGCGCACAGCTTCTGGTTAAGGATGGCGATGAGGTTTTCAAGGGTGATCTTCTCGTGAAGATTCCGCGCGAAATCGGCAAGACAAGGGATATTACGGGCGGTCTGCCGAGAGTTGCAGAGCTGTTCGAGGCAAGAAAGCCGCGCGATCTTGCGGTTATCTCCGAGATTGACGGCGTCGTGGAATTCGGCAAGATTGTTCGTGGTAATCAGCAGGTAATAGTCACCGGTGAAGAGGGTGAACGTCGGGAATACCTGATTCCACACGGTAAGCACATGCGTGTGCACGAAAGCGATTTTGTCCATGCTGGCGAAAAACTGTGCGAGGGCGCTATCGATCCTCATGATATTCTGAGAATCCTTGGTTCCAATGCTGTGCAGGAATACCTCGTGAATGAAGTTCAGGAGGTGTACAGGCTGCAGGGTGTGAAGATCAACGATAAGCACATCGAAGTGATTGTTCGCCAGATGTTGCAGAAAGTGCGAGTCGAGTCGGTCGGAGATACGAATTTTCTCGAAGGTGAGCAGGTGGACAAACACAGATTCAAAGATGAAAATGATCGTGTGATTGCAGAAGGCGGTGAGCCTGCAACATTCCAGCCTCTGCTGCTTGGTATTACCAAGGCATCGCTTTCGACCGACAGCTTTATCTCTGCGGCATCGTTCCAGGAGACAACCAAGGTTTTGACTGAGGCTGCGATTCACGGCAAAACTGACGAACTGAAAGGTTTGAAAGAAAACGTGATAATAGGGCATCTCATTCCAGCCGGAACCGGTCTTGACAAGTACAGGTCGGTTGAACTGGTCGAACCGGAGCCTGAAGAAAAAGCCGCTGGTCCTGAGGAGATGGAGTTGATCGAAGAAAATACTTGACAATAGCGGTCAAGAGCCTATTATAGCTGTCTGTTTTTGAATTTGAATGTTAGGAGAAGAGGTAGAGTTTGCCGACCATTAATCAGTTGATCCGATTCGGGCGTAAGCGTGTCATCACAAAGACAAACACGCCGGCTATGAAAAATTGCCCGCAGAAGCGTGGCGTTTGCACACGTGTTTACACATCGACACCGAAGAAGCCGAATTCGGCACTTCGCAAGGTCGCACGTGTTCGTTTGACAAATGGTATTGAGGTTACTGCTTACATCCCGGGTGAAGGACATAATTTGCAGGAACACTCAATTGTGATGATCAGAGGCGGCAGAATTAAGGATCTTCCCGGAGTCCGTTATCATATTATCCGAGGTACGATGGACACTTCGGGGGTTGATGATCGTAACCAGAGCCGTTCCAAGTATGGAACCAAGAAACCTAAAAAGTAGATAGAATATGTCAAGACGAAAGAAAATACAGAAGAGGGAACGACCACCTGATTCCGTTTACAACGACACCACCGTTACTTACTTCCTCAATAACCTGATGAAGAAGGGGAAGAAATCTACGGCTGAAAAAGTCTTCTACGGTGCCCTTGAGATCATCGAGAAGAAGACGAGTCAGAAAGGCGTGGAGGTTTTCCACAAGGCTCTCAGTAATGTCAAGCCGGTAGTCGAGGTGAAATCTCGCCGCGTCGGTGGTGCTACCTATCAGGTACCTGTCGAAGTTCGCCCGAATCGTCGCAACGCGCTTGCTGTCAGATGGCTCATCCTGCACTCCCGTAAGCGCAGTGAGCATTCTTTGGCTGAGAAGCTCGCAGGTGAATTCATGGCGGCGTCAAAGAACGAAGGTGCTTCGATAAAGAAGAGAGAGGATACTCACCGCATGGCGGAGGCGAATAAGGCTTTCGCGCATTTCAGGTGGTAATTGTCCTTTCGATTTCTGAGTAGTTTTTGGAATCGGTTTCCCTCTCCACTGAATATTTGCATGTCAAGTTGACAGTGGAGAGTTTTTTTATGGTGAAACGAAGATTAGACATTGATAAGGTCCGAAACATCGGTATCATGGCGCATATCGATGCTGGTAAGACGACGACCACTGAACGGATTCTCTATTATTCCGGCAGGACACATCGCATCGGGGAAGTCGACGATGGCGCTGCGACTATGGACTGGATGGAGCAGGAGAAAGAACGAGGTATTACGAGTACTTCGGCTGCTACGGCATGTTTTTGGAGAGACATTCAGATCAACATAATTGATACTCCCGGTCATGTCGATTTTACTGCGGAAGTAGAGA
>JAJRZO010000006.1 GCA_024275215.1 Candidatus Zixiibacteriota bacterium
AAACCCTGGTCGATTTCCTCAAAATCCCATCGATCTCAGCGCAACCCGAACGCAAGGGGGACACCCGCGCTGCTGCTGGGTTTCTTATCGAGTATCTTTCAGGTATCGGTTTGAAACCTGAAATAAAAGAAACACCGGGGCACCCGATAGTCTATGCCGAATATCTCGGAGCCGAGGATAAACCAACTGCTCTTGTTTACGGTCACTACGACGTCCAGCCGGTCGATCCGCTTGACCTTTGGGACTCTCCCCCATTCGAGCCGATCATCAAGGATGGCATCATCTATGCGCGAGGCTCAGCCGACGACAAGGGTCAGTTGATGGCGCATGTAAATGCAATCGAATCATTCCTGAAAAACGGCGGTAAGTTGCCTATCAATCTCAAGATCGTGTTCGAGGGCGAAGAAGAAATCGCATCGGAACACCTTGATGACTTCATCGAAGCTAACAAAGACATGCTGAAATGTGATCTTGCGATCATTTCTGACACGGCACAGTTCGGAAAAGACATGCCTGCATTGACATACGGCCTGCGTGGAATCGCCGCGTGCGAAGTCAAAGTCACAGGTCCGAATCGCGATCTGCATTCAGGTTCGTATGGCGGTGCAGTAGCAAATCCGATCAATGTACTCTGCTCATTGATCGCACAGCTTCACGATGCTAATCATCACATCACAATAGATGGTTTCTACGATGATGTTGCACCGATTGCAGATTGGGAGAAAGAGGAATTCAAACGGCTGCCATTCGACGAAAAAGAATACATGGAAGGTCTTGGAATTAAGGCGCTCGAAGGCGAGGCTGGATTTACGACACTCGAACGAAAATGGGCACGCCCGACACTCGATTGTAACGGCATTTATGGCGGTTACATGGGTGACGGTCAGAAGACAGTGCTTCCATCATGGGCGGGCTGTAAAATCACGATGCGTCTCGTCCCGAATATGGATCCGATCAAGGTCTGTGATCAACTCGAAGCATATCTGAAAAAGATCGCTCCGCTATCAGTCGAGGTCGAGGTCACCAAGTTCGGCGGAGCAAAGGCTGCGATCGTCTCGAAGGATAATCCGATAATGCAGGCAGCCGAGAAGGCTCTCGAAGATGGTTTCGGAAAACGTCCGTTCTACATCCGGGAAGGTGGAGCGATTCCGATTGTGAATACATTCAAGGAAATGCTTGGTGTTGACACGATCCTGCTCGGCCTCTGCCAGCCTGATTGCAATGCACATTCTCCGAATGAATTTTTCGGGCTTGATGATTTCCATCGAGGGATCAAAAGCATTGTGAGACTTTATAACGAACTTGCTGATATGAGGATTTGACAAGATGGATCTTGGACTCAAAGGCAAAACAGCACTCGTGACCGCTTCCTCGAAAGGACTCGGAAAAGCGATCGCACACGAGCTTTCTGCTGAAGGCTGCAATGTCGCGATATGCGCGAGGAATTTAGTTCCGCTTAAAGAAACAGCTACCGAAATCGCTAATGCAACAGGCGGCAAAGTCCTGCCTGTCAAGGCTGATGTCACAAGCAGGAAACAGATCGAAAGTCTCGTTCAGACTGTAAAAGACAACTTCAAGCGTGTCGACATACTCGTCTGCAACGCGGGAGGTCCTCCGCTCGGCACATTCGACAAACTCGATGAGTCCGATTTCAAATGGGCACTCGAATTGAACTTGACATCTACGATCAATCTCTGTCGTCTGGTGTTGCCATCGATGAAAAAAAGACGATGGGGGCGTATCATCAATATGACTTCGATCTCAGCTAAGCAACCGCTCGAAAACCTGATGCTGTCGAACACTACGCGCGCAGGTGTTCTCGGATTCTCAAAAACGCTCGCGAGTGAGGTTGCATCACGCGGAATCACAGTCAACTGCCTTTGCCCCGGCTACACGATGACTGACAGGCTCAAGAACTTCGCGAAAGATCTGTCGAAATCGTCAAGGGTCTCGGTCGGGCAGATATTCAATTCGTGGCAACGTGCGATACCGGCGAATCGTCTTGCGGAACCAGCCGAGATAGGTTATCTCGTCGCATTTCTCGCATCGGAAAAAGCCGCATATATCACGGGAGCAGCGATCCAGATAGATGGCGGATTCACCAGAGGACTATTGTAAACACTACCCCCGCGAATTTACTTGATTTATTGAGTTGACATATATGACCATATAGTCTATTCTCCAGTATACTGGAGGACAATATGGATATGATCGGATGCGTGCACGCTCGTAAGCGAGTGATGTTGGCGGGGTATTGTGCGACCATGCATTTCACGTCAGCAGCATTTCTCTTTATTCTGGTGTGTTTCAGCCTGCTCGTCACAAGTTGCAGCAAGGAATCGACAGAACCCCCTCCACCAGAGCCGGACTATACACTGACTGTCGACAAGGGCGATGGAATCCAGGGTTATCCTGAAAGCTCGACTTTCACGTATCACACAAAGGATACTATTGATTACCTTTATTCACTCGAATTCGGTCATACGAATCTTGTCATCACGCTGGACAGCATACCAGTTCCGGACAGCGGAAGTTTTGTCATGGACAAAGACCATCTGCTGAAAGCAAGATGTGACAACAAAGTCCTGTGGAAACTCGAGTTTGACAAATCAATATATTACTGCGTACCCGCAATCGCCGACGATGGCACAATCTATGTCAGCACCGGAATCTACCGCTGGACAGATTACGGCAGTCTGTACGCTATCAATGCCGGTGGTACTGTCAGATGGTCCTATGATCTCGAATACA
>JAJRZO010000115.1 GCA_024275215.1 Candidatus Zixiibacteriota bacterium
ACAACTGAGATTGCCACGCTTCGCTCGCAATGACAACATCAAGGGTTTTTCAACATGCCCTTTCGCGGGGACGACAAACCCGGCATCGTTTCTCACAAGCGAAAGATAGCCATGTCATTCCCGTGCAGACGGGAATCTTTGTAAAAGTGCACACAGTAGCTGTGCTGCTGTATGTTCAGCATATTGCATTGCAGACAGTTACAACACAGTACCTGCAGGGGCACAGCCCCTGCGAGCACTCAACGCCGACTCATCAGGCTATTCCACACTGCTGCCTGATGGCTTCGATATCGACACCTCTCCCCGAACAGCAACCTGCAAGTTGACCGTCAATCGCGACCGCTGGTACAGACTTGATCCCATAGGCTTTCGCTTTGTCACGGCACTCATTGGTTTCACAACCTTTGTTCAAATCATAGACAGTGATTTCACACTCATCACAGAGCGCAGTCTTTAACTGCTGCACTGTTTCGTCACACACCGGACATCCGGCAGTGAATACTTCGATGTTTCTTTTGGTCGACATTTCTGTTCTCCTTTAGTTATTTGTTTGTGGGATTGCATGCCGGACAGGGTGTCGTCTCAGCATTCTCTGATTCTATTCGAGTTTTTCCTTTCGGCCAGTTATTCCATATCGATGCAGCTACAAGTAATCCTGCCCCGATATACATGAGAAAATCACCGGCATCCGTTGCCTTACCAATGAAAATAATTGCCGAAGCTGCCAGCCCTGCTAATAAAGGACCATACCCTCGTCGCGATTTCGCTCGATGAAACAGGGCATACAATGATATAGTCAGCATACCCCCGATTATCAGATAAAAGTAAGGACCTGTCATAAGAAATCCAAGTCCCATCGCTGACAGTATTCCCGCATAAACAGGCCAGCATGCAGGACAAGTAACATTCGGCAGCAGAGCTGCGCCAACTCCGGGAAGCGCCGAAAAGACTCGCTTAAACATTGTCTACACCGGAAGTATTTGCAGCTTGAACAGCCACTTTGATCAAAGCAATGGAGGGATACCCTTGTATGCCTGTCTCTGATTTGTACCTGCGGCAGCGCATAGAATACTCAGTATTGTCATTCTCAGCGTATTCGAGATCTCTTCCGTCGATGCGAATAGATGGCGAACCGAGAAACCGTTTCGCCACAGCATCATCATTATCGATGATATTGATTGCTTCGATCTTTTCTTCAATCCCCAGTTCCTCCATGACATTCCTGAGATTCTCAAGAGCCTGTTCGTGGTTGGGGCATCCATCAAAATACAGCAGTTCAATCTTCATCTGTTTTTTCTCCTTCGGATATGCTCGAAATAATAGGACAGCTATCAATCGTGACAGTTCGGGCACATTGCTCAATCAAATCGGCAAGAACACCTTCCAAACGCTTCAACGACACAATCTGACTTCGGACGAATTCGAGTTTCTTCTCCGCAATGGCTCGAACTTCAGGACACTCGATCACTTCACCATCAGCAATGGTCAGCAACTCCCGTATCTCGCTGAGACTGAACCCGAGTTTTTGCGCATTCTTAATGAATATGATCCGGTCGACATCGGATTCATTGTAGAGACGGTAACCTGCGGATGTCCTGTCAGGTTTTCTCAAAAGTCCTTTCCGTTCATAATAACGCAACGTTTCTTTGTTCACACCTGCTCGCTGCGATAATTCGCCTGTTTTGATCTGGTTATTGCTC
>JAJRZO010000116.1 GCA_024275215.1 Candidatus Zixiibacteriota bacterium
AAAGATGAAGAGTATGGTCTCGAACGGTTTGCTCAATACATTGAGACGCACCATAGTCTCGATCCTGATGATCTTGTCACGGGTTTCATCGAGGATCATCAGAAGTTCGTTGGTGATGCAAAACAGTATGATGACATTACGATGCTGGCCTTGAAGTGGTCAACGAGAACATACAACAGTAAATGTGGTGAGAAACGGATTATTGCAGATGTTGCAAACAGTTAGTTCCACGGTTGAGCTTAAGCTTCCTGCCGATTCGCAGATTCAGATGCTGGCAGGGTTTCAGGACCTGGTTGACAGATTCCTCGCGGAGAGACCTGAGGAATTACTCATTGACTGTTCGGATCTGAGAAGAGTCACCTCGTCTCATATAGGCGCTCTCTGGCTGGCTCACAACAAATGCCGGGATACAAGTACTGTACTGAGGATTGTATCACCAACGCATAATCTTGTTTCGTCCCTGAAGACTCTTGATCTTTATGATGAAATCCTGATCAATTCCCCTGTAGGGGCAGGTGTGAGCCGGGAACTACCTGAAAGAAAAGTCCCAGCGGAGAGTGAGGTGTTTACTCTCCGATTTCGCGCCACTGTCGATGGAATCAATGAAGCCTTGACGGAGTTCAAGGGTTTCGTTGAGAGGTTAGTTCCGGCCAGGAGTCATGCCGCTGCTCTGGAGACCGTGTTCTATGAAATTGCGACTAACATTCGAGAGCATGCGAAGCCTGTTATTTCTGACAACATAGATTTTTCAGCGACAGCAGACTCGTCTGGAATAACACTGAAGTTCATCGATTACGGAAAGCAATTCGACTTGACCAGACAGAAATCATCTTTCAATCCTGATGAGGCTATCCGCAAAGGCAAAACTCGCGGTTTCGGTATCTCAATGGTAAGAAAACTTACTGACTCAATTACATATGTTCGTGAAAAAGATGAATCGAATGTCCTTACTCTGAAAAAGTACTGGAGGAATAAATGACAGAGACAACGATACAACACAAACCTATCGATGACAAAACTACTCTGATAATGCCGGGTTCCAGACTTGACAACGATAATGCTACAGAGATGTCCATGGCGATTGGAACAGCACAGCTTGAGGGTTATTTCGACATCAGAATAGATATGTCGTCCCTGCAATTGCTGTCGTCGGCGGGAATCGGGTCGATAATCGGTTTTGTGGAGATGTCCCGCGAAAAAGGCGGTGATATTTCGATATGGAATCCATCAGAGAAAATTGCGAATGTGCTCAAAATACTTGATCTTCATGAGTACCTGACGATAAAAAAAGGTCAGGCCGAAAGCGTTAGCGCTTAGTGAAAGAGATAGTTTCAACGATGACTGAAGGATTCAACAGCGGTACTGCAAGGATGGATACTGCAGGGACGGCAAGTCCGGCACAGACTCCGGAAAAGCGGCTCATGGTGCTTGATGCTCTTGAGAAGCTGACAGCGCATTTCTCGAAGCGCAGGAGTTTCGAGGAGGTTGTGAAAGTTTTTCTCTGGACTTTGTCAGGGCAGATGTCCGCACCAGACACATTTGCTGTGATCAGACCGTGTTCAAATGAAGATATGGGAATGCAGTATTTTGCAACTGGCAGGTTCGATTCTCAACAGACTCTCAGAAACATCGACTGGTTGTCAAAGGATTGTGGCTATTTTATCAGCAAGCCGGGAGTACACTTCGTTGACGATATTGAGAAAGCGGACGGAGTAGAGGTTCTTACTTTCGAGCTTAAAGCCGCAAATGTCATACTTGTCTGTCCTCTCCTTCAGGATGATGAAATCGTTGGAATGATCGGGCTTGGAAAACGAATTGGAGACAAAGGTTATTCAAGTCAGGATGTCGAAACTATTCTAACACTGTCACAGACTCTGACACCATTTATTTTGAATGCTCTCCTCTTTGAGGAAGTCTCGAATCTCTGTTCATGGCATCAGGAAGTTATAAACAGCGTAAATCATGGTGTGTTAGTGTTCAACAGTGATTTTCGGTTCAAAAGCGGGAACAGAGCCGCTCTGAATATTCTTGATGATCTCAATCCATATTGTTCACAGCTTGCTTCTTTGAGGAACGCGCCACTGAACGTTGTGTTTCCTGACAAAGTGTTCTCCG
Source organism: Candidatus Zixiibacteriota bacterium (assembly GCA_024275215.1). Classification (GTDB taxonomy): domain Bacteria; phylum Zixibacteria; class MSB-5A5; order JAABVY01; family JAHJOQ01; genus JAJRZO01. The sequence continues at coordinate 2,116 of JAJRZO010000116.1, forward strand.
GATGGGCCGACAGATTGTTCAAAAAATGCCGCGAGAGTGACTACGGAGCACTAAACAATCTTATCATAAGGCATGGTGAAAGTGAGAGAGTGTTCAATCTTAAAGTGGTGCGGACTCGTGGAGCGTCAATCCGTGGTCAGGATTATATCGTCACGATAGAGGATGTTTCGGATCAGACATTTGCCGAACGAAGAATGATTGATTTGCATCGACTCGCGGACAAGGGACTGATGGCATCCTCGATTCCTCATGAACTGAACAATTTCCTCGGTATGATGATAGGCGGTGTCCAGTTAGCCGCTCAGGCATACGAAAAAAACGATACTGATAAACTTGGGGCGAATCTCGCCCGGCTCGAGGAAGTAGTGCTCAGGATGAAGCGGTATACGGCTGGGTTGACGAATTTCGGGAAAATAGAAACATCGCGACAGCTTTCGTCAATTAACGATATTGTAAGAGAAGTTTTATCATTTGCCAGAGTTCAGAAAAGATTTTCTCGTATTAACGTAATCCACAAGCTCGATCCATCCATTCCTCCAATCGAGTTGGACAGCGATCAAATCGCCCAGCTTCTGTTGAATTTCACGAACAATTCCGCAGATGCAATCCGCGAAGCCAAGCGCAATGATGGTGAGATAGTCGTCTCGACACTGCGTACTGATGATGAGATAATCCTCTCTGTCAGTGACAATGGTGTCGGTATGAAGTCGGAAGTGCAGGAGAAACTTTTTGTGGACAGGTTCACCACAAAAGAGGATGGCCATGGCTTTGGTCTGTACATCTGTTCTGAAATTGCGGCAGGCCACAATGCGAAGATTCGCGTGTCGAGCGAAGATTCCCTTGGTACAATAATTGAAGTCGCCTTCCCGTTGTCGTAATATCTTCACAAATAACCAGGATAAATCGCTTTCATATGCCCGCAGGGATTGTGCTTCCGCGGATCCTGTGATGTAATTACGACATTGTAACAAGTCGACCACCTGCTTGACGGTGTAGCAAAAAAGCCACTAATTGAAAATATAGTGTATTTTTCAAGTGAGTAATCGACACTACTATTATGGGTTTGTGTACTTTTTATCTATATCCGCTTGTGGAATCCCTCTGTACTATGAAGTTGCAATAGTATCGGAAAGCGATTCGAATGACTGATAGACAGAAGATCGCAGAATTAGTCAG
>JAJRZO010000007.1 GCA_024275215.1 Candidatus Zixiibacteriota bacterium
CTCGAGTGCTCGCAGGGGCTGTGCCCCTGCAGATACTGTGTTGTAACTGTATGCAATGCAATATGCTGAACACACAGCAGCACAGCTACTGTGTGCACTTTTGTGTCATTGTCAGGTTTTTCAACAAGCCCGCAGGCGGGAATCCATTGAAATCGTTAGGGTTTGAATAGACTCCCGCCTGCGCGGGAGTGACAGTGTTTGCTTTCTGCTTGAGCAAAATTGCACTCCTTTCGTGCGCCGTCAGGAATCCTTTTCTGACGGCACACGGAAGATTTATTGACTACAAATCCATTCTGCATATATTGCGTTTATCACATATTACATGACAGGTGGCTATCATGAAGAAGTCGGGCAGACTAATTTATATCATCAATCTGATTCGCAATAATAGAACACTAAATGCCGAAAAGCTGGCGGAGAAATGCGGCGTTACGCGCAGGACTATCTATCGTGACATAATCGAACTCTCGGAAGCTAATATTCCGGTCTACTACGACCGCGGCTACAAGATGGCGACAAATACATTTATGCCGCCGCTCAATTTCGATATAGATGAGTTCATCGCGGTTAAACTCGCTCTCGACAACTATATACTCAACGAAAATTCACCTTATGAAATCAGCCTGAAAAGAGCAAAGGCCAAGATTATCACGGCTTTGAATGGAAGTATTCCGACAGAACTGAAGTCGAGGCCGTTGCGAACTCGTATGCGTGGAACTTCGACCGACCGTTTCACCAAATCGCGAATTCTGCTTTTCAATCTCATCGAAAAGGCGATCATGCAAAGTACAAGAATCGGGATCACCTATGAGGGGCTCAAAGGCGGAAAATCGAAACGTGAAATCGATCCATACTATATCGTATTCCGGAGGCACGCGTTTTATCTGATCGCATTCTGCCATCTGAGGGGAGAATACCGGACATTCAGGATTGGCAGGATCAAGTCTGTTACTCTGCTCAACGAACGGTTCGTCAGGGATGGCAAGTTCACGCTCGATTCATATTTCGAGGATAGCTGGGAGGTTTTCACAGGGCCGCCGGTGGATGTCGAGATTCGTTTTACCGGGCAAGCCGCAAAAATCGTTGCGACCGGAAGGCATCACAAAGGCGAGAAGATACGCAAATTACGCAACGGCGATCTGATCTACAAAGTCACAACAGCGGGAACCGAAGAGATCAGTCTGTGGCTCAGGCAATTTGGCGCTGAAGCTCAGGTTAAGAAACCTGAATCTCTCAAATCCAGCCTTGCGGAATTTTATGCGGAAGCCGCCCAAACATACAGATGAGTTCACAGGATTTTTCTTGGACTCAATTCATTCCGGTATATATTAGAACGTTTCGATGAACTTTGCTACTAAGCATATTGGAGAATAATATGATCAGCACTTCCGACTTCCGAAAAGGCATGAGAATCAAGATCGAGGGTCAGCCATATTACATTGTCGATTTTCAGCACACGAAGGTTGCTCGTGGCGGCGCAACTGTGAAAACAAAACTGAAACATATCAAGACCGGTAGTGTGATCGAAAGAACATTCAATGGCGGTGAACAGTTTGAGCAGCCTGATTTCGATGATCGCAAAATGCAGTATATGTACAACGACGGAAACGAGTGGAATTTCATGGATGCGGCGACATTCGATCAGATCGCAATCCCGAAAGACAAGCTCGGTGACAGCATCTGGTATCTCAAAGAAAACGAAGAATATCATATTCTTTTCTTCGAAGGTGAACCTATTTCTCTCGATCTTCCACCCGCCGTGATCTTCGAGGTCACCGATGCCGAGCCTGCTATCAAGGGTGACACTGTCAGCAATGTCATGAAAGGCGCGACCGTTGAAACCGGTCTGCAAGTCAAAGTCCCGATGTTTGTCAAGGTGGGTGACCGCATAAAGATAGATACACGCGAAGGCAAGTATATAGAGCGGGCGTAGGTGAGCGAGACAAACCAGATTTCCTCAAGCTATATCGGCACTGACGAGTCAGGCAAGGGAGACTATTTCGGACCGCTTGTCGTTGCTGCCGTACTCGTGACAAGTGAAACCAGAGACAGACTCCTTGATCTGGATGTCAAGGATTCAAAACGAACTACTGATAAGAAAGCTGTCAGAATTGCCGCATGTATCGAAGCCGAGTTTCCATGTTCGGTCATTCCTATAGGGGCTGAGAAGTATAACGAACTCTATTCGAAGATTAGAAATCTTAACAAGTTGCTGGCATGGGCGCATGCGAGGGCTATCGAGAATCTGCTTGATGAACGCGATGTGGGTCTCGCTGTGACCGATCAGTTCGGTGATCCGAAATTCGTAGAGAATGCGTTGATGAAAAAAGGACGCGAAATTAAACTCGTGCAGGAAGTACGCGCAGAGAAATACATAGGCGTCGCAGCGGCTTCGATAGTGGCGAGGGCAAGGTTTCTCGGTTACCTTGATCGATACGGCTCCCAGTATGATCTCAAATTCCCGAAGGGCGCAGGTGCGAATGTCGACCAGGCTGCTGCCGAGTTTTGCAGGCGTTATAGTCGGGATGACCTCGGTAAAGTCGCAAAGCTTCATTTCAAGAATACCTCCAAAGTAGAACGCCTTCTACAAGTCGGGCTGTAACTGAAATTCACGTCCGTATTATCCTGTAGCTCACGTCAACTCGGGACGTGAGAAAGGGTGGACGTCGGATCAAGTCCGGCATGACAAGCACTGTTTCTCAAATGTATTGTAAGATAGTTTCATGCTGAAACAATACTACGCTCGAACCAACGTATTGGCTTCCTCTATCTGCTTAAATGTCAACTGCTAAGTGACGATAAGATATGAGATGAGACATCTCTCTGAAAGGGAATCGTGTTCGCAATAATTGCTGCATTTGTGATGATGGCTGGTGTGGCCGCTGTTATGTGGTTCCGTACTGATGTATCAAATGTTCAATTACGATCCCACATGTTACGGCTCAGCTTTGGATTGACACTCATCGCAATTGGTATAGCTGCCGCACTTATACGATCACCCGGCATGATTGATCGAATCAATGGTTTTTCTCTATCGGCAATCTCGGTAACAGTTTCAATGATAGTCGGTGCGCTCCTCGTGATCAGCGCGGTCAACCGGATAATGAACCGGACGAATCGAACATCTGAGCGGCCGTCCGCGACATTCCGTGATGGTGCAGGAAAACTGGCGATTCTTAAAGATGCACATTCGCGGCTTCTGGCGCTTGCAGCATCGGGAATTGAGATTTCTGAAACGCTTGCGTTTGGTGGTCCGATGTTAAGAAGATTCGTGAAACATGACATGGTTTCATTAGCAGTGGTCGATGACAGGCTTGCTGACATGAAAAGATACTCTGTCACAGAGTCAGGAAATCGGATTCTGGAGAGAGGGCTTTCTTTAC
>JAJRZO010000117.1 GCA_024275215.1 Candidatus Zixiibacteriota bacterium
CATCGCCCATTATCACAACTCGTAAACCATCAAGCTTGCCGTATTTCCGCCTGATCGAGAGCATGTCGAGCAACGCCTGGGTAGGATGCTCGTGACAGCCATCGCCAGCGTTGATAACCTGCGATGATGAAAACTCTGTCAGGAACTGCGGCGCGCCGGAGCAATTGTGCCGCATCACGATCATATCGACTTTCATCGCCTCGATATTGCGCACAGTGTCTTTGAATGTTTCTCCTTTGGAAACCGATGATCCTGAGGAACTGAAATTGAGAAGATCCGCTGAAAGACGTTTTTCGGCTAATTCGAATGAGAGTCGAGTTCGGGTTGACGGTTCAAAAAACAGGTTGACAACTGTCACGCCTCGAAGAGTCGGGACTTTTTTGATCGGCCTGTCGAGAATCTCGCGGAAACTGTCGGCAGTATCAAGGATGCTCTGGATGTCCTCGCGCGATACGCCTTCGAGACCGAGCAGATGCTTGAGTCCAAATGCCATCATGCACCCCGCTTTCTCTTGCCGGTCTTCTTAGTCGAGGAGGACTTTTTCGATTTGCGTCTTGCCTGATGCAATTCAACAGAATCGATACCGTCGATTTCCTGCAGCTTGACAACAACTTCGTCGTCGGGTGATGTCGGAATGTTCTTACCAACATAGTCAGCCTTGATCGGAAGTTCCCTGTGACCGCGGTCGACGAGAACAGCTAACTGGATAGCGCGAGGTCGTCCGAGATCAGTGAGTTGATCGAGCGCAGCGCGGATCGTTCGTCCGGTGAACAATACATCATCGACGAGTACGACGATTTTGTCATCGATAGGGAACATGATCTCGGTCTGATAGACTTCGGGCTGTTCCAGACGCGAGTGAACATCATCGCGATAAAATGTGATGTCGAGATAACCGACCGGCATTTTGATCTTTTCGATCTCTCCGATGTTGGACGCGAGACGATCAGCAAGATGATCTCCTCGTTTGCGTATGCCGATTATCACCAGATCGGATGCTCCCTGATTCCGTTCGATAATTTCATGAGATACGCGCATTAGTGCGCGCTGAATCTTTTTCCCGTCAAGGAATTCAGTGACATTGGCAGGCAAGGTTCCTCCTTTCGCCGACAGACTGGAACAGGATGAAGCAGATACAAAAGAACCTTCCTCGCAGTATCTGGAAGGCTGGACAGATGTCAATCATTGATAGTTTCCTTTCCGGCCTCACCGGACCGGTCTTAAAGGTTAATTTCAATAAGGTAGATAATCTCGTAAAGTGTTTCAGTCAAGCGAAAAGTCCAACTTCTGACATTTCAAATTGAAACGTAATATCTACAATTACCCCAATTCTTTCGAAGACACCCTTTATCATGATTTGCCGAATCAAGTATAATGGTTTCGGGTCGATATTACTACAGAACCGGATCGCAACAACAATTACCGAAAGGCGACTCTTATGGAGTATATCGAATGGGATGAAAAATACAGTGTCGGTATCGATGAGATGGATACTCAACACAAGAAGTTGTTCAGCATATCCAACGAACTGTACGAAGTCATCAAAGCAAGAGAGTATGGCGACAGGCTTTCTGACACATTCGATTCTTTGCTCAATTATATAAAAGAGCATTTCTACAATGAAGAGCAGATGCTGGAAAAGGGACATTACCCGGAACTCGAATCTCAGAGAAAAGCACATGTGGCTTTTACGATCAATCTGGTTTCATACTATTACCAATTCAAGAACAAACAAACATCTGTTCCTCATGAATTGTTAGATTACCTGAAGAACTGGCTCTTCAAGCATATCATGCTCGCCGACAAGAAATATGGTAATTACTTCACTGCCCGGGAATCGGCAAAGAAAACTGTGTCAACAAATTAACTATTATTAGTTGCACGGGAACGACCCGCTGTCGAATATGTAAGCAATCAAATAGACACATCATCCACATCGACAAGACCTGAGCAATTGCAATCGGCAATCAGCAAAGGTTTCGGCGCGCCACCACCTCCGAATATAAATGTAATCATGCTAACCACATCATCATGCAAATACGTCAACGGGGTTAATCTGATGGTAAGCAAGATTCTTATAATAATACAAAAGGGTCTGCCAACAGTGGCAAACCCTTGATTCTCAAAGTATGATGTTACTCTGGATCATTGTGCGCAGGGCGATGGTCCCCCACCGTACATGTAATCAATGATCACAATAACATCATCCAAGTCCACAGAATGTGAACAGTCGGTATCGCCACGAACAATCGAACCCGGTAATGATTGACCTCCAAAGATGTACCCGATCAATGCCATGACATCGTCGATATCCACATACCCGGACAAGTCCGCATCACCCGGAACGATCGCCAGATCAGGCGGAGCAATCCAGCGTTCCGGAATCTGTGAACTCTTGCCTATCAGAGTAACTTCGCCCTCTACCTCGATCGAAGCCTCAGTTTCGCAATCGGCAATCACAGTATAAGGACTAATTGTCGTATCAAATAAAATCCCATATCCATCCAAGAAAGGAGCTATCGGGATTGTGATCGCCAGCACCTCGCCATCGAAACCGGGATAGCTCGTAAGAATCTCGGTTGACAACGCCGGAATCGAATCATTGATCAGGATCGAGCTTTCAATAACATCACTTGCGCCACAATCTTCGCCAAAATTACCGACATAGATCGTTGCCATCATCGGATCGATAGCGAACTTGAAATAGACATACTGCGGGTTCGGCTCAATGATGGTTGCCAGCTCTGTTGATGTTGTATCCGTAATGATAAGGTTGACATCAACAGTCTGGGGATCATTGATCGCTGCGGGGTCAGAAACCGTTACGACAGCATCATACGAACCTACAGCAAGTCCGGTCACATCGACGAACAATGTACATGGCGCATCGCCAACACCTGATGCCGGAACGAGATTCAGCCAGTCGGCGTCATCAGTGGCAGTCCAGTCGAGTGTACCACCGCCATCATTAGTAATCATCATGATCTGACCCAGTGGATTCGGCCCGCCTTCGGGAGCCTCGAAGAAGAAACCATTCGGAGTGAGAACGATTTCCGGTGGGGGTTCAGCAATATAAAGCGCTACTCTGGCAACCTGAGGGCTATTCACCGCGTTCGGATCAGTTACAGTTACACTCGCCGAATATACCCCTGCCGCAAGGCCTGCAATGTTGACAGAAAGGGTTGTAGCGCCATCTCCTGTTCCCGAAGTCGGATTGAGCGTCAGCCACAGCGCGTCATCGGTTGCAGTCCATTCGAGAGTGCTCTCGACAGCATTTGTAATTGACAGCACCTGATCTGCCGGATTCGGCCCGCCTTCGACCGCCTCAAATGTAAGGCTGTCAGGATCAAGAACAATCACCGGCGGAGGAGGAAGAACTGTCAAATAGACTGGCACTTTTTGCGGATCATTCGTCGCGGCAGGATCGGAAACAGTAATCGTATCCTCGTATGATCCCGCTGACAAACCGGCGATACTCACGTAAAGAGAACACGGTCCATCATCGACCCCTGAACTGGGGCTGAGCGTGAGCCACGGCTGAAGATTGGTAGCAGTCCAGTTGAGAGTTCCTTCGCCGATATTCGAAACATTCAGTACCTGAACATCGGGGTCTGTTTCACCTGCAACAGCTTCAAAGTAGAAACTGGTATCCGGATCGAGTCCGATCTCAGGATCGGCAGGAGGCGCACAGAGATTGTTTACAACTGTTATAGTCGAGCCGAAGAACTCCGGCGGGTAACCTGAACCTGTCTGGGGAGAATACTTGAATGGACCGGCAGGAGGATAAAATGTCGAATCGATAATAATATCAAAAGAACAGGGAAGTTGTGTTGGATCGAGGAGACGAAGCCTCATGTCACCAAGTTTGACCGGAGTGTTCACGGGAATAAGAGGCGTGAAAAGATTAACCAGCCCAATCAGACAACCATTAAACCCTTCATGACTCGCGGGAGGAAAACTTCCTTCATTGAGCACGCTGAATGCTATCGTTACAATGTTGGGAGCGGGCGAAACTGTCGTCGTAAAAGTATCAATAATGATGAGTGAGTCATCATGTCCGGTTCCCCCTCCGGTACTTGTTCTTATCTCGAATCCGAGCGATGTCGCGAGAATAACCTGATCTGTCCATCCCCATAACTCAATGGTGAACAGGGTATCCCCCTCAGTATCAACATTCCAGACTGGTGCAGTCGGATCAAACCTGCAGGTGTCAGGTGTGCCGGTGTCCTGACCAAAAGCTGTTGATACTCCGACAATTACCAATAATGAGACAAGCAAAATCATCACAGGAGATTTCATCATGCTTCCTTTCAATAATGTTTTTTTGTTCAGATGTGTAACCAAACGATACATAAATTAAAATAGACCATTATGCGTTTTAGTCAACCACTTTTCCAACAGTTGAGGAGATTAAATCCGCGATGGCAATGATGAACTTCTCCGGTGGGCTAAAGAGAGTGGCAGAAGCCGTGAATCGACTTCCGCCACAAAGATAGAGTCTCGTTGAAGCCAGTTAACTTACAATAATACAGACACTTAGCACCCAGCACAAGGTGCCGGGCCACCAGAAAAGATGTAAGTGATCAAATACACGACATCATCAATGTCGATGATTCCTGAACAATCAACATCCCCGGATTCCAAAGGATTCGGTGCCGGACCGCCACTGAAAATATAGCTGATAACATAGACTGCGTCATCAATGTCTACCGCACCGGAGCCATCGGCATCGCCACACAACCATCCTGTGATAACTTCAATCGTCAGTAGTTTCTGAGCCTCCGCACCAATCTGATCCTGAACATCGGCAGTAAAACTGAGCTGCCCGGCGACTGTCGGAGTGCCTGAGACTATACCATCTGTCGAGATACTCAGACCCGATCCTGAGAGATCGCCGTTCAGATCGCTCCATGAGTGCTGTCCTGTCCCGCCAGTGGATTCGAGCTGAACACTGTATGGCAGGTTAGTTGTCGCATCGGGCAGATTAGTTGTAGTGATCTGTATTTCTGGATTTATCGTAAATGAATACGATGAATCATCGTATGCGCCGACCTGATCCGTGACACGCGCCCTGAACATTATTGTTCCCGGTGTTCCAACCGTACCGGAAACAACTCCCGAAGCTGAGAGCACAAGTCCTGTTCCAAACAATCCTGAATTGGCATCGATCCACATCTTCGTACCCGTACCGCCTGTTGATGTGAGCTGCTGTGAGTATGCGACACCCGCAGTCCAATCAGGCAGAGAACTTGTCGTGATCTGAGGAACCGCATTGATCGTAAAACTGAATGGTTTCGTGTCTGATGAACCAATTTGATCTTCGGCTCGTGCTGTGAAACTTATCAGGCCGGTAGATGCAGGTGTGCCGGACAGCAGTCCTGAAGTCGATAAAGCAAGTCCGGTTCCATTGAGATCGCTGTTTACATCACTCCATGTAAGACTTCCGGAGCCACCTGATGCTTCAAGCTGAACAGAATAGGAATAGCCGACTGTCCAATCGGGCAGCAACGCCGTTGTAATCTCGACGGGGACTCCTGAAGCCGGAAAGATTATATAATCAATCCATCCGCAGTCGCTGCCATTGGAGACCGAACCATCTTTGATGTATGTCCATTTGAATGTTCGAGTTCCGGCATTAACTGAATACGCAACTCTCGCCCATCCGGCTGTTCCGGACCATTCGCCTTTCTGCTGACCATCGATATAGAATCGCAGGAAATCCCAGCCCGATTCAGATGATACTTTGTAGTAAAATGTTATCGAATCCGACTGCAGAACATCGAGCGTCACTGACATTGTTGATGACTGATTGTCACTGACATCCCCTGATTTCGAACAATATGTTCCTTCATAGACATCGGTCGTTACCACAGTCCAGGGCTGGTTTCCGGTCATTTCCCATGGATACGACGCGAATGATCCGGACTCGAAATCTTCGAGTTGCTGGCCGACCATGATCTGGAAAGAGGATGTGTCGGCATAACCGCCGCTCGCCGTAATGTACAGATCGAAATCTATTGTATGGTAGAGCGGGCATGAGGGAAGCACCAAGAACTCATAGGCTGAATTAGATGTTTCCTCACCGCCAAGTTTCGGTATCAACGGGTATGTCGAGGATGGCTGAAGAATAGTCACATACGGATCACTGGTCGCAAGAGTAGCGCTTGTTCCGAGTGCGTCGCCGCCGCCATCGTTGACGAGTGTGATGTGCATTGATACGGTATCTCCCGGATCAACAGCACCGGCGTCATGACCAGCCATATCAAGTACAGGTTCATCGGCGAGCGGTTGAAGCTGGACATCGACAACTGTGGCACTACCATCTGCGACAGAAATCCCACTCACCGTCTGCGGCACATAGCCCACTGCGGTAAATTCAAGCGTCCATGTCCCCGATTCGATCATCCTGTGGTAATCGCCGACATCGGGATCGGTAAAAACTCTTGCAGAATCGATATCATGTCCGACGACTGTCACAACGGCATCGACCGGATCACCGGTAACTGCATCCGTAACAACGCCGCGAATTCCATACAAAGCATTTTCGAGATAAGTCAGAAATGATCTCTTGTTGTATTACCAGTGCGCGGGAAGCTCATTTGCGGGAAGAAGTTTTGTGCTCGAAAGCTCTATCGTAACTTCTCTGCCACCCCTGAAATATGTCATGTAATCCTGCCTGCCGCCGTCAACTTCGTACCAGTCCCATCCGTTCGTGATACCGTTATTGAAACCTGTCATGTAGCCGGAACTGAATGCGTGGACAGTGTCTGCATACATGTGCGAGATATCCTGGAACCACTGATCATCCGCGTGACGTGTTGACCACGTATCCCAGGGATAATTTACGACCTCTGCACCACCATGAAAATTGGCGGATATAACCAGCATGTGCGCTTCAGCCAAATCCATCATGGCGACAGTTTCCGGCTGCCAGCTCTGACCATCGGGATGCGGACCATCCTGAGGATCAGGGAAATTACGATTCGGGTCAACCCCGTTGGCATTGTATCGAGTAGCGCCATAGACTGAGCTGTTTCCGCCATTGTATGTTCCATCAGGATTCGCCAGCGGGTTTATCCAAATCTCCATGTTATCGACCATGTCAACAATTCTGGGATCAGAGGCAGTATAACCCGTCAACAGCGAGTCAATCAATCTGAGCATGAGGACATATCCGGTCGTTTCGTCACCGTGCATCGTGGATGTAAAGCAGACTTCCGGTTCGTTTTCATCAGTGTTCACATTGTCGGAAATTTTGGCGAAGATCAGCTCCCTTCCCTGAACGGTGTATCCGATTGTCTGGACATCGCAGATCAAAGGATAGTCGGTCTCGAATTGATACATCATAGCGACATAGGCTTCATAGGTCGGGTACGAATCCCATGTATCCATGCCTCTTTTGTCCGTAGCCATCCTGGGCTGGATCAGTGTCCCTGGATGAGGAAGCACTTCATAAGTGTAGCCCAACGACTTGAATTCATCGAGTTCACGCTCGTTGGCATAGGCATGGACTTCATTGCCGTCTACGTTATCGATGGAAATTATGTGTGTGAGCTTTCGGAGTTCATCGCGCGAGTCGATGTTAAACTTGAAGTATGTTTCTCCGGCAATCGCGACACTGAAAAATGCTGCGATGGCCAGGATTGCTGCGATCATTCCGATTCTGATTTTCATCTCGTTCCTTTCAACTCCAAAGTGCTTTGTTTGATACTCCTCATAAATCGAGGGTTGTTATTCATCTCCAAATCGCAGGTCAAGCGGTCTGTCCGCTTGACGCGAGACTTCCCGTCGAGTGTCGCGTTTCTCATTCCGTTTCACGGAATCCTGAATACGACCTGCTTTCGAGACAACTCAGTCCGGCAGATGTAAAAATCTGCCGGACACGTCATGTTTCCTAACATCCGTCACATGGCGGCGGACCGCCTGCAAAGATGTAATTCACGAGATAAACGACATCGTCAATATCTATATTCCCGGAACAGTCAACATCACCGGAATCAAAAACAACCGGCTCCGGGCCGCCTGCAAAGATGTAATTTACGATATACACGGCATCGTCGATATCAACGAAGTTGCTGATATTGGCATCTCCACAGACATAGCTCGTAACATTGAATGACATAGAAGCTGTCCTACAATAATCCGAAGCCATAACTTCTACTGTTTCGGTGACATATTGCAAAGGCGCAATTCCGACCAGTGTGTCATTCTGAAGAGCACACCATGACGGATAACTCTGATATGCCAGAGTATGAATAGTGTCGTCAGGATCGATAATCGTCGGGTAGAACCTGAACTCCGCTCCACCTCTTACATCTACATCATCGTGTTGCGCGATTATCGAAGCAACATTGCTCTGATCG
>JAJRZO010000118.1 GCA_024275215.1 Candidatus Zixiibacteriota bacterium
AAGCCGGGTGAAACCCGCAAGTTGCTCCTTGAACTAAAATTGATTGGCGATGTCGGGCTTGTCGGGTATCACAATGCCGGCAAATCAACTATGCTCGCCGCAGTATCTGACGCCAGACCGAAAATTGCCGAGTACCCATTTACGACTCTGACACCGAATATCGGAGTGGTCAATCTCGGCAATTTCAAACAATTCAGAATGGCCGACATTCCCGGTATAATCGAAGGGGCAAGTCGCGGTAAAGGACTCGGTCTGGATTTTCTCAGGCATATCATGCGAACCAAAGTGCTGTTGTTTATAATCGACGGAACCGATGATAATCCGGTTAACAGCCTCGGTCTTCTGCAAAAGGAACTGGCTGAGTTTGACTGGACTCTCAACGATCGCCCCTATGTGATCGCACTGAACAAAATTGACCTAATGGAATCAAAGAGAGTTGACGAACTCACAAATGCACTTGGTGCTGAATGTATACCGACGAGTGGTGTGGCGGGGGACGGTATTGATAAGCTGAAACAAATACTTGGCAAAAAACTCGGATTGAATGATAGAACTGAATGACAACAGCCTGAGCTGGCTCGCTCTCGGCAGAGTAAAACACCTTGGTCCGGTAATCATCAGGAGACTGCTGGAACAATTCGGTAGTCCGGAGAGAATATTCGCCGCGAACGAATCCGAGTTGAGGTCTGTCGAGGATGTCGGCCCTAAAGTCGCCGGATCGATTTTGAGCGGGCCCGATCTGAAATTTGCCGAAGAACAATTAGAGATATGTCACAAAAAGAAATTCAGTCTCGTTTCGATCAACTGTCCGGAATATCCATCAAGACTAAAACATATTTATGATCCTCCGTATCTGCTCTTTGTCAGAGGTAAAATCGCAGACACATGCGAATCCGCAGTTGCTGTCGTAGGTTCGCGGGCTGCATCTCATTACGGGAAGAAGATGGCGGAACAGGTTGCGTATGGATTGGCGTCGTCTGGAGTTACTGTAGTTTCCGGAATGGCGAGAGGGATAGACTCGATTGCACACAAAGCCGCTTTGGAAGCATCAGGAAAGACCATTGCCGTGCTTGGTTGCGGACTTGATATTGTCTACCCGCCGGAGAATACGATTCTGTATCGCGACATTCCGGAACATGGCGCGGTGATTACCGAGTTGCCTTGCGGAACACGTCCCGATGGTCCGAATTTCCCACGCAGAAACAGGATTATTTCGGGACTGTCGCTCGGTGTCGTGATAGTCGAAGCAGGCAGGAAATCGGGAGCTTTACTAACTGCGCATCATGCGCTCGATCAAAACAGGGAGGTCTTTGCAGTTCCGGGGAATACTACATCGGTGACAAGTTCCGGAACAAACAGTCTGATAAAACAGGGTGCTCGCCTTGTAACCTCTGCTGATGATATTCTTTCGGAACTGGAACTGATTCTGCCGGGAGAAAAGAAGCCTCTGGAACCTCTGAAAGTAACGATGAACGCTAAACAGATACGGATATTTGAAGCGATGGAAGACGAACCTCTTCATGTTGACAGACTGGCGAGAGCAACATCGATTGCGGTGCCCGAACTGCTCGCTATTCTTCTCGATATGGAGTTGAAAGGGGCTGTCAGACAGGTTCCGGGGAAAAAGTTTGTGAAACTCAACATTACGCCTTATAATGGATAGCTAACTTGATAGAAAAAAAGATTAAGGTCATAAATGAGCTCGGTTTGCACGCCCGCCCATCAGCTCAACTTGTTCAGACTATCTCAGCGTTTGAATCTGAGGTTATGATTACGCGGGACGAACTTACGGTCAACGCCAAGAGTATTATGGGTGTAATGATGTTAGCCGCCGAAAGGGGCGCCGAGCTTTTGTTCAGAGTCGATGGTCCTGATGAGAAAGAGGCTATCGATGCTATCGAGAAAGTTTTTGCCAGCAAGTTTGGAGAAGATTGAATTGAGGCAGAAATCCGGGACAATAGTTCTCCGAGGCATAGGCGCTTCGCCTGGGCTGATATGCGGCCTGGCCCTGATTCACTATGAGAGGCTTGGACAAGTCACTGCCCAGCGAATCCAGAGTAAGCAAATCAGCAGCGAGACAGCTCGACTAAACAAAGCAATCTCAAAGAGCAAGAAGGGGATCGAAGAATTACGCAGAGAGGCGCGCAAGTCTGTAGGCGCTGATCTGTCGAAAATATTCGACGCACAAATGATGATCCTTGAAGACGAAGAATTCATTTCGAGGATCAAACAGTCAATCACAGCTAATCTATACAATGTCGAATATGCCTTTCAGCAGGAAGTCAGTAAAACGATCAGAGCATTGTCCAAATCAAGGGATGTTTATATCAGGGAGATGGTCTCTGACATCAATTCCGTTGCAGCGCGGCTGTTGCACAACCTGTCAGGCATCGATCACGGCAGTCAGCATCGAAGCAAAACTCCATTGATCGGTTTTGCGTCGATTTTTTCTCCCGATGAAATCATGAACATGCGTAAATCCAATATTGTCGGTTTTGTAACGGAGAATGGCGGGCCGACATCTCACATGGTACTGATTGCGAAAGCTCTTGGAATTCCTGCAGTCGTCGGAGTCAAAGACTGTCTCGATAATGTCAAAGCCGCCCAGAGAATCACTCTCGATGGCAGCGCCGGTGAAGTCGTTATTGCTCCCGAACCTGAGGAATGGGAAGCATTCAGGAAACGTGTCGCAGCAGAGAAGCGCAAGGACAGAAGACGATTTGCGGCTATTGGCAAACTTCCTTCTCGCACACTCGACGGTCATGATGTCGAGGTGCTGGCTAATCTTGAAATCCCGACATCGTTCGATCAAAAACTTGCCGATGAAGGGATCGGTGTCGGACTGTATCGAACTGAGTTCCTCTATCTCAAATCATCCGACTTTCCCGATGAGGAGGAGCAGTTCGAAGTCTATTCGAACATCGTGAAGCAGTTCAACCCGCTTCCTGTGACTTTACGCACTTTCGATCTTGGGGGTGACAAATTTACCGAGCATTTCAAGAACGAGGGCGAAGCTAACCCTGCCCTTGGATGGCGCTCTATCAGGTTTTCCCTTGATGTCCCAAAAGTCTTCAGGACTCAGTTGCGAGCGATGCTGCGTGCATCAGCATTCGGCAATGTGCGGATAATGTTTCCCATGATCTGCTGTCTCGACCAGATTGTCAGGGTCAAGCGGACTTTCGCCAGCGTGAAACGTAACCTGCGAAGAGACAGAATCCCATTCAACGACAATATCCCGCTTGGCATAATGGTTGAAATACCATCTGCGGTAATGATCGCGCACAGACTCGCACTCGAAGTTGACTTCTTCTCGATTGGAACAAATGATCTGACACAATACACTCTTGCAGTTGACAGGGGAAATGCGAAGGTCGCCAGATGGTACAGGCAATTTCATCCTGCCGTATTGCATTTCATCGAGCGGACGATCAAGGCAGGGCATGAAAGCAGCATCCCCACTAACATTTGCGGAGAACTGGCAGGTGATGCGAGGGCTACAAGGCTGCTGGTCGGTCTCGGTGTGGATTCGCTCTCTACGAGTCCGCGATCACTCCATGCAATAAAAGAGATCATCTCGCAGATCAACTACAGGGAAGCCAAAGAATTTGCGAATGAAATCTTACATATGTACAGCGCAATGGATATCGAGAAACTGCTTACCGATGATTACAACAGGCATTTTGTCAGACCTGTGAAAGGACGATAGATATGGATGTCGAATTCTGGAAAGAGAAAAAGAATCGGTTCGATCCGGACAGCATGTATGAGGATATTCTCGGTTTTCCTGATCATCTTGTTGATGCAGGCAGGATAGCGCATGCTGCATCATTGCCGGATATTTCTGCCGATGATGTTTCGGACATCGTTGTTTGCGGCATGGGGGGATCGGCAATCGGCGCAGACCTTGTCAGAAGCTATGTCGGCGACAAACTGAGTATTCCGTTTGCAACATGCCGCCACTATAAACTTCCGCCATTCGTATCGAATAAAAGTCTCATAATTGGATCCAGTTATTCGGGAAACACTGAGGAAACACTTTCGGCAATGTCTCATGCTGCGAGGATCGGCGCAAAAGTTATCTGCATCACAACAGGCGGCAGGCTCGCAAAAATGGCTGCAGAAAATAACTGGACTGTTATCACTATTCCGGGCTGGATGATGCCCAGAGCAGCGCTCGCATATTCTTTTGTCCCTTTGCTTGTGTTGATGTCCCTGCTCGGTTTCGTTTCCGGCAGCGCTGACGATCTCGATGACGCCGCCGATGCTGCTCGTTCCAGAGTCGAGAAGTTTTCAATTGAATCGCAGGAAAACGCTTCCGTCGATCTTGCCCGAAAAATACACGGCAGAATTCCGATCATCTATGGCGGGCCGGATCATTTTGACGCCGTTGCAGTCAGATTCAAGGGTCAGGTTTGTGAAAACTCAAAACAGCTCGCGTTCGCAAATATCTTTCCCGAATTCAACCACAATGAACTCGTCGGCTGGGAAATACACAAGCCGTTCGCTGATCATTTGATTGTGATAATTCTGAGTGACAGCGATGACCATCCGCGCGTGTCGGCGAGAATGAAGATAGTCGAACGATGGCTAAGAGACAGAGATATCGAAGTTGTCACGCTTGTTTCGAACGGGAATAATCTGTTGTCCAGAATGATCTCATTGATTCAAATCGGAGATTTCGCGAGTTTCTATCTGGCGATGTTGAATGAAACTGACCCGTCACCTGTCAAAGTCATCGACTATCTCAAAGGTGAATTGGAGAAAGTGTGACCATCTACCGTTTCGTTGCAATTCTATTTGCGTTATTAGTACTTGTTGCTGCTGTGCTGCAGATAGCTCTCGGTGACAGCGTGAAAATTCTAAGACTGGACAGGGCCAATGCTCTTGTGTTTCTATTGTTGTTCTCCGCTTCAGTGATTTTTTACATCGGGCGTGCAAAGAAAGACCCTCACCTGTTCATCAGAAAGCTCGCGGGACTTGACGCTGTCGATGAGGCTGTTGGAAGAGCTACCGAAATGGGCAAGTCGATTCTGTTCGTGCCGGGAATCCAGGATCTCGATGACATTCAGACTATAGCGGGTCTTTCGATTCTCAGCAAAGTTGCGGCAGTCACCGCCGAATACGACACGCCGCTTCTTGTGCCGATATTATATCCCCTGGCGTTTGCGGCGGGACAGGAGACGGTAAAGCAGGCATACATCAATGCCGGCAAGTCTGAATCATAGAAAGATGACATGGTTCGCTATATCGCAGGTGA
>JAJRZO010000008.1 GCA_024275215.1 Candidatus Zixiibacteriota bacterium
CCCCCGAACACTGCCGCGAGTGCTTCGAGTGTAGTCCTGATGACATTGTTCTCCGGCTGCTGCGCTGTCAGAGATGATCCCGCTGTCTGAGTATGAAATCTCAGCATCATAGATTTCGGATCGGTCGCACTGAATCTTTCTTTCATAATTCGCGCCCACATTCGCCGCGCCGCTCGGAATTTCGCGACTTCCTCAAGAAAATCCTGATGAGCATTGAAAAAAAACGACAACCTTGGCGCAAACTTGTCAACATCAAGTCCGCGTGAAAGAGCAGCCTTGACATAGGCAATCGCGTTTGAAAGCGTGAATGCTATCTCCTGAACCGCAGTCGATCCGGCCTCGCGGATGTGATAACCAGAAATCGAAATCGTATTGTATCGGGGAAGATTCTGCTCGGCATATTCGAATATATCGCAGATCAATCGCATCGATGGTTCCGGCGGATATATATATGTCCCGCGCGCGATGTATTCCTTCAGAATGTCGTTCTGCACAGTCCCTGTAATTTTCTCAGGCGGGACCGACTGTTTTTTCGCGACAGCGATATACATGCACAAAAGAATCGCGGCAGTCGAGTTGATCGTCATCGATGTCGAGACTTTGTCGAGAGGAATCTTGTCGAATAGTATCTCGAAATCTCTCAGGCTGTCGACAGCGACGCCTGTTTTGCCAACCTCGCCCTCAGCCATCGGATGATCGGAGTCATATCCGATTTGGGTCGGGAGGTCGAACGCTACGGAAAGTCCGGTCTGACCTTGTTCGAGAAGATAGCGATAGCGTTTGTTTGATTCTATCGCTGTGCCGAAACCGGCATACTGCCGCATCGTCCACAGACGCTTTGAGTACATTTCGGGATAGATGCCGCGAGTGAATGGATACTCTCCCGGCAATTCATTCAGGTCTTTTCCCGCGATGTCTTCCGGTGTATACAGTTTCTTTTTGGATTCACTCATGTTGCTTTATCGATGAGCTATTTGAACCTGACGAGGCATTCGCCCTTATCGACAGATTGCCCCGGTTTCACAAGTATTTCCGCGATTTCGCCATCGATTTGGGACTTTAATTCATTCTCCATTTTCATCGCTTCGATAATAATAACACCTTCGCCTTTTGAGACCTGATCACCGACATTTTTTATCAAATTCGATACGAGACCCGGCATGGGAGATATGATTTCTTTGTGACCATCATCTGACAATTCGAGACCAGCAACCTTGCGGAGTTTAGCGAGACGTTCATCCTCAGCAGTCACCTCGAACTCGCGGCCATAGATAAACACAGAGAACTTGCCATCTTTGCGGTTCACTTCGACATCGTAAGACTTCGAATCAATCAGCATCAGAAAACGATGTTTATTCTTGCGAGTGGTGCAGCGAAATTCTACCGGCGCGCCATCAACAATCAGCGTTGTTGTTTTGCCCTTGTCATCAAGCCCAACGACAAACTCACGATCCTGTATCTTTGCAAGATAGCTCATCGGCCATTCTCCATCGGCTTGCGCAAGCCTGCGATCCTGCCGGAGTTTTTCCACCGGGAACTGTCTCCACGCGAAGAACCGCCAGTCGAAATACGTTTCGATTCAAGAAAATCATAGAAGCATGCTGCAACTGCCGCTGCCCGCAAGATATGTTCCTCGTTGTGCACAGAGTATTTTCGATCTTTGAAATGGTCGTCGATGAAATGAGTCGACAGATCACCCTTGCGGAATGCCTCGTGATCCATAACTGTTTCATGGAATGCAATCGCCGTCGAAACACCACATATCCTGTACTCCGACAGCGCGCGTTTCATCCTGAGAATCGCTTCGTCTCGAGTCGCCCCCCAAACGCAAAGCTTGGATATCATCGGGTCGTAATAGATCGGAATTTGCGATCCTTCGACGACGCCTGAGTCAACCCTGATCCCCGGTCCCGATGGCTCACGATATGACTTCAACTCGCCTGTCGATGGCATGAAGTTGTTGTCGGGATCTTCGGCATAAATACGGCACTCGATGGCGTGACCACGAATCGCGACACTTTTCTGATCGAACGACAATTCCCCGCCATCAGCGACATTGATCTGTTCTTTGACCAGATCGATACCTGTGATGAGTTCAGTCACAGGATGTTCTACCTGGAGTCTCGTATTCATTTCGAGAAAATAGAAATTCCTGTCATTGTCCGCAAGAAACTCGACTGTCCCTGCATTGACATAACCACATGCTTTAGCAGCCTCGATTGCAGTCTTGCCCATTTTCCTGCGCATTTTTTCATCCACCAGCGGCGACGGCGCTTCTTCGATTACTTTCTGATGCCGCCGCTGAATCGAGCATTCGCGCTCGCCGAGATAGACACAATTGCCGTGCGTGTCAGCCATGATCTGAATTTCGATATGTCGCGGTTTCTCTATATATTTTTCGATATACACCCTGTCATCACCAAACGCATTTTTCGCTTCCGACATCGCGCCTCTGTATGCCGATTCGAGGTCTTCCGGTGAATAGACAGTGCGCATCCCTTTGCCGCCACCGCCTGCCGCAGCTTTGATCAGAATCGGATAGCCGATCTTGTCGACTTGTGAGTGAAGTGAATCGACATCGTCGATAGCCTTCTCGAATCCTGGCACGACAGGAACACCCGATGATGTGACTGTTTTCCTCGCGGCAAGTTTATCGCCCATAACTTCAATAGCTTTCGGCGGGGGACCGATCCAGATCAATCCGGCATCGGCAACCATCTGTGCGAACTTCGCATTCTCGGCAAGAAATCCGTAGCCGGGATGAATCGCATCAGCGTGCGCTCTCTTCGCGGCGTCGATAATCTTCTCACCGACAAGATAGCTTTCGGATGACGGCGATGGTCCGATATGATAAGCTTCATCCGCCATGCGAGTGTGAAAAGCATCGACGTCGGCGTCCGAAAATACCGCGACAGTAGCGATACCGAGTTCACGACATGACCTCATAACACGAACCGCAATCTCGCCCCTGTTGGCTATGAGTACTTTCTTAATCATGGGCTATACTATAATTGAAACGCGCACAATCCGCAAGCAGATAGGACATACCGACATTCTACTGTAGGTCGAAACCCCTGAGTCCTGCGTGTTCGCAGATATGTAGGTCAA
>JAJRZO010000119.1 GCA_024275215.1 Candidatus Zixiibacteriota bacterium
CGGAAGATTTCCTCAGGCTTGATACACTCGAGCTCGAAATTGGATATGGATTGATACCGCTCGTCGATGCGGAGCAGGGGGGCGATTTGCTGTCGCGTGTCAGCATGATTCGTCAACAGCTCGCCCAGGACATGGGGATAATCGTTCCGCCGATCAGAATACGCGACAATGTACAGTTGAAACCGAATCAATATGTACTCAAACTCAAAGGGACGACTGTTGCAGAATACGAATTGATGGTTGATCATCTTCTCGCGATCAACCCAGGTGGTATCGATGACGATCTCGATGGATTCAAGACGGTCGATCCTGCATTCGGACTGGATGCGAAATGGATAATCACGAATCTGAAAGAACTGGCGGAGATGAAGGGGTTCACTGTTGTCGAACCTGCCGCTGTGATTGCAACTCATCTTGCTGAGATAGTCAAGACACATGCTGCAGAGATCCTCACGAGGCAGGATGTCCGGAATCTGGTCGATACGGTCGGGAAGGATGCTCCGGCTGCGGTTGAAGGAGTTATCCCGGAGATTGTTTCGCTGAGTGTTGTTCACAAGGTGCTTGAGAATCTGCTCTCGGAAAGAGTCCCGATCAGAGATATGCAATCAATTTTGGAAACTCTTGCTGATTATGGTGAGGTCACAAAAGACCCGGATGTTTTGAGCGAATACTCACGCCTTGCGTTGCGGCGAACAATTTCAAATATGCACATGAACAGCGATGGCAAAATCAATGTATTCACGCTTGATCCCAGAGTCGAAAAAATACTGTCGGATTCTGTTCAGGCACAGAAAACAGGACTGACATTCGTACTGCCACCTGAAATTTCTGAAGCTCTGCTAAAGAGAGTGACAGTCGAGGCAGAGAAGCTTGCTGCCGGTGGAGAAACACCGGTGGTGCTGGTGCCGGCAAATATAAGACTCGCACTGAAGCGATTGCTCAGCTCAATTCGCCCTGAGGTGTCGGTGTTGTCGTACAATGAGATTATCCCTGACATAGAAGTTTACTCTGTTGCAGTCATAGGATTGGATGAAAATGAGAATCAGGAACTTTCAAGCTAAATCAGTATCCGAAGCTCTCGGAATGGTCAAGAAGGAACTGGGACCGGATGCGGTAATCCTCAAGACCACACCGATGAATACAAAGGGAGGCAGAGTCGGAGAAAAACTCTTCGAAGTGACTGCCTGTATCGATGACGGTGGTCTTCGCACGAGACGAAGGGGCGAACACCGCATCGAAACAGTGCCGTTGGCATCGGATTCCGACATCGATAGCATCAAAGACACACTTCGTATTTTACAGAAAGATATCAAACGGCTGACCATGCTCAGCATACCGTCGCCTCGTGATGTCGATCTCGACGACGAGCTTCTCACACTCTTCCACGATCTGACCGGAAGCGGAATCGACCCTGCTGAAGCTGTGAGAGTGTTAAAAGATGTTCAGGGAAACGGAATCGATGTCACAGATGACAGTGCGGTCAGGAATGCTGTCGCCGAAAAGATGATTTCAGAACTGGCTGAGTCATACGAGATAAAACAATTCGCCGGCGGTGCCAACAATGTCGCATTTGTAGGACCTCCCGGAGCAGGAAAAAGTTCGATGGCGGCAAAGCTCGCATCGCATTTCGTAGTCGATGAAAAGATCGCAGTCAAACTTGTCAGCCTCGATGACTTCAGGCCTACAGCGGCAGATGAACTGAGGCGATTTGCCGACGCTCTCGATGTGCCATTCGAGGAGGATGAATATGATCCGATAGGAGAATCGAAAGCGAGTATAGTTCTGATAGATACCGCAGGAGTTCCTGTTGGAGCAGATTCAGAGAGAGAAGAGTTGAAATCCAGGCTCGATAAGTCAGGAGTTTCGGAAACGCATCTTGTTCTCCCAGCATATTGCAGCGCAAACGACATGATTGACTGGTATGATTTCTATGAACCAATGGGACTGACTGCCGTGTCGATTGCGTTTCTCGATCAAACCACCAACTACGGTTCGGTAGTGAACCTGTCACTGTTGCGAGGCGCAAGGTTCTCGTATTTCTCATCCGGACGAACATCGTCGAGGCATCTCGAAAACGCTGGTCCGGCAAAACTTATCCGACATCTGCTTGCAGTCTGAGAGGATTGAATGAGCGAGTTTGCACGATTGAAAGATAAACTGTCAGGACTTGACAGACCATACACTGTCGCTCTTACCTCCGGCAAAGGCGGAGTTGGAACGAGCAGCCTTTCGCTGTTGCTTGCAGCCGGTCTCGCATCGCAGGATGTCAGGATATTACTTATCGACGCTGATTTTGGTCTGGGGAACCAGCACTTATTCGTCGGTCTGTCACCTGTATTCAGTGCGGAAGATGTTCTTGATGGTGCGTGCACGATTGAGGAAGCAAGGGTCGAACTCTCCCCGAATCTGTGTCTTATTCCGGCGCGTTCCGGTCTGATAGATACGAAACTCATTCCATGTATCGAAATGCGACAACTGGTCAAAACACTGACATGGATAAGATCGAACTTCGATCTTGTGATCATCGACGGCGGTGCTGGAATGTCAGACAGGATCGCAACAATTGCTGAATTAACCGATGCTGTGATGGTTGTGACGACTCCCGACATTGCCTCGATTGCGGATTCATACGCAGTTGCCAAATATCTCCTGCAGGGGAAATCGACAGCGCAGCTCGGGTTCGTCGTGAATCGCGCAACTTCCGATGACGAAGGAAAACGCACAGCGAAAAACCTTATGCAGATGATTGCACAGTTCCTCGACTATGAATCTAACCTTAGTGCGTACGTGTTGGAATCTGACGACTTTGGTGTCGGCAGGAAATTTCATGGCGGACTCGATCCGAAATCATGGAACAATTCCCTGGGATCGGGGATACGGGCGATCTCCGAAGCAATCAGTCGGAGCATGCCGGACGATCCAAGTTATTGGTCTGGAGAACATTGGACTCCAACTCATGCTATTTCGAAATTAAACAATCAGATGATAAATGACGATAAGATCAAGAGGGATTCAGGTATACAAGGCGGGTATGTCCATGCCATGCCTGAACTTGAATCGTCATCGTCAAGGAAGGACTCTCTATGAAGGCGAAGGAGGAAATCTGGCAGGCGTATCGTCAGACCGGCGATCCGGTAGTCAGGGAAGAGCTTCTCAGCACGTATCTGCCTCTTGTGAAGAACGTCGCCGGACGTATGGCGATGGGCTTTCCAAAATCTGTCGAACTCTCAGACCTTGTCAACACCGGAGTGATCGGTTTGATAGAGGCCTTCGGCAATTTCGACCCGGAGAGAGGTGTGAAGTTTGAAACCTACGCAGTTCCCAGAATTCGCGGCGCGATTCTTGATGAACTCAGAGCGCTCGACTGGGTGCCTCGATCTACCCGCGCCAGATCTCGCGAAATCGAACGCGCCCTTGTTTTCCTCGAAAACGATCTGGGGCGAACCCCCAACAATGATGAATTGGCGAAACAACTCGACATGACTCTCGCAGAGTTGCATCGCGCACTCGGCGATGTCTCGAGCACGACTATTCTTTCGCTCGATGAGATGATCTATGGCGAGGATGACAATCGTCAGATTCCCCGAATCGAGACGATTGAGAATCAGGCGAACTGCAGTATCATCGGGGCTATCGAGAAGGATGAACTAAGAGCATATCTTGTTGTGGCGATTGCAAACCTGACGGAGCAGGAGAAACTTGTAATTGCGCTCTATTACTTCGAGGAACTTACTCTCAAGGAGATCGGCGAAGTTATGAGTATCTCGGAATCTCGCGTCTCGCAGATTCATACGAAATCAATTCTGAAACTCCGCGGAATGGTAAGGGAGAAATTCGGACTTTAGATGAGTGATTGTGTGAAATGGTCAGACCTGTTGACATGGTTGATAATCTGGTAAAAACGCCAGTAGCTGAAAAAGTCACCAAGATTGATAAAGCTGCTCCTGAGCTTGATCAGCGTCAGTTTGCGGCACAAATCGAGAAGCAGCAGGTCA
>JAJRZO010000120.1 GCA_024275215.1 Candidatus Zixiibacteriota bacterium
TCACGGAAACGAGCTATCTTGTCGGGATGCTTGTGGCGCTCGTCACGGGCTATTTCTCGATCCTGCTCCTGCAGAAACTTGTCATAAGCGGTCGGTTCTATTTATTCGGTATCTACACCTTGATCGTCGGTCTTGCAGGACTTATATTCATCGCGTGAAGCATATCCTCATAATACGATTGTCCCACCTTGGCGATTTAATCCTGACCGAACCTGTCATCAGATCGCTTAGTTCCGCATTCCCGAATGCTGAAATCGACTACCTTACGCGCGCAGAGTATGAGCAGGCTGTCGCAATGTTCGATGGTGTGAGCAGAATCTTCGGATTGGAAATACCGGGGAAGGATGCGTCCCTTTTCGGATTGTCAGAGAGTGTGAAAAAGATGTGTTCCAGACGGTATGATCTCGTGCTTGATCTCCATGGCAATCTGCGGAGCTGGTGGATCAGGTTTCAGCTTAACGCAAAGAAAATCGTTACATATCCGAAGAATTACCGTGCAAGGGAACGCACAGTGCGGAAGGGAATCCATACAACGGGTCGTCACACAGTCGATCTGTACCTAAGTGCGCTGAAAAAAGCCGGGATAGAACCAACGGTTCGCGTGCCGAAACTGGCAATTCCTGATGGCGAAAAATCTTTTCGCTATGATGTGTCTGCTGTTGTTTCTCATGATGGCGGGTATGTTGTGCTTGCTGTCGGGGCGTCGCACCCTACCAAGCACTATCCAATGCCGCAATGGGTACAGCTCGCGGAGATGATCGTGAAACAACTCGGCGCAAAGATCGTGATTGTCGAAAAGGAGCAATGGGACTATCTGAATCTGTTCGATGATCTCGCACAATCCGGCAATCTCGCTGTTGAAACAGGTCTGGCACTCCCTGATCTTGCTAACCTGATTTCGCGTGCCCGATTTGCTGTCTCCAACGATTCCGGTATCATGCACCTTGCGGCGGCTGTCGGAATACCTGTTTTCGGACTCTTCGGACCGACTCACCCGTCACTTGGGTTTGCGCCATTGGGAGAAAAATGTCAGGCGTTGACAGTCGATGAACCATGTTCACCCTGTTCGCGACATGGCACGAAAGTATGCAGTAAACCGGAGCAGTTTTGCTTTACCCGGATGGATGACAAAATGATTCTTCACAAAATCAGAGAAGCACTGGGCGATCATGGCTGAAAAGCAGAAAGTCGCTTTTATTGACCGCGACGGGACTTTAGTCGAGGAGAAGGATTTCCTTATTGACGAAAGTGACATCGAATTGATCGATGGTGCACCCGATGCGATCAAACTGCTGTGGGATCTCGGATATCTCGTCGCAGTCGTATCGAATCAATCGGGCGTGGCAAGAGGATTGATGACTGAGCAGCGGATGCTTGAAATCAACGAAGAGATATTTCGCAAATTTGATAAGCAAAATGCGAAACCCGATTTTTTCTTCTACTGCCCGCATCATCCCGAAGCTGATGTCGAACAGTACCGTGTCGAGTGCGATTGTCGCAAACCCGGACCGGGGATGATTCGAATGCTGGAGCAGCTTATATCAGTCGATCTTGAGAATTCTGTCTCGATAGGGGACAAGATCTCCGATGTTCAGCTTTGCCAGAATTTCGGGGGCAGAGGTATTCTCGTGCTGACTGGTTACGGGCAAACATCCCTGAAAACTATTAAACAGGATGTATACCCTCCTGATTATGTGGCGGATAATCTCTATGATGCTGTCCGCTGGCTTGAAAAAAATCCCTCGAAATCATAGTTTTTGTTGATATACTCCATATCTCCGCTTATAGAGTCGGCTTGATAGCGGATCACAAAAGAGTACTTATCAGGCTACTCGCAGGTTATGGATCACGAAGCAAGGTATTGGGAATATCTCGACAACGGCAGGGTCAGGTGCCTGTTGTGTCCTGTCCGGTGTAAGCTGGATGACGGAAAAGAAGGCATCTGCATGGGCAGGAAAAATGTCTCCGGCAAAATGATTGCGACGAACTATGGAGAGGCAGTTTCGATAAACATTGATCCGATTGAAAAAAAGCCGTTGTATCATTTTCATCCGGGAGACCCGATTCTTTCGGTCGGTCCCAACGGTTGTAATCTGTCATGCAAAAATTGCCAGAACTGGACAATCTCTCAGGTCAGACAAGCGACGTCATATATTGCTCCCGAAAAGCTTGTTGAAGTCTCAATCGCCCGCGGTTGTCCCGGAATTGCCTATACTTACACGGAACCGTTTATCTGGTTTGAATACTTGCTCGACGCAGGACAGGCCGCGCATGACAATGATCTCCACAATGTCTGTGTGACTAACGGATATATAAATCCTGAGCCTCTCGAAGAACTTCTGCCATTGATCGATGCCGTGAATGTCGATGTCAAAGCGATCAGGCCGGAGTTTTACAGGAGAATCTGCAAGGGTGATCTCGCTGCTGTTAAGAATACTGTCGAAACATGTGTCAAAGCCGGAATTCATGTCGAGGTGACAAATCTGTTGATTCCGGGACTAAATGATTCCAATAATGATATCCGCGATCTTGTTGCGTGGATTGCCGGACTCGACCGGGACATTCCGTTTCATATATCGCGGTATTTTCCAAACCACGAAATGGATGTAGACGCGACTCCGATGAGGACACTGGAACGCGCATACAACATGGCACGGGAGCGGCTTGATTTTGTGTATGTTGGCAATGCTGTTGTAGAGAGTGCGTCTGATACAATTTGCCCGCATTGCGGTCACACGCTGATTTCCAGATCGGCATATAATATTCGAATTGTTGGACTCGAAGGTAATAAATGCGGCAAGTGCAAA
>JAJRZO010000009.1 GCA_024275215.1 Candidatus Zixiibacteriota bacterium
ATCGAAAAGATTCCATCCTCGACAACATTGCCAGATTCATCGAATTGCTTGTATGATCCTTTCCAGAAGTAATCCCTTTCGAGCGGCATTATCTCGTCAATCCCAGCCAGAGTATTGGCTGGGATATTGTTTTCGGTCATCTTCCAGACAAGTTCGAGATACTTCGAGTCGCCATTGACAGGAGGTCCATCAGAATTGCTACAGGACGTTACCCCCGAAACAATGCACACAAATACCAACGCTGCGAACGCAACCAAACATGTAGTTCGAGTCTTGAAACCAGCCATAATCTATCCCATGTATGGATATTTGTAATCCTTCGGTGGGACAAGAGTTTCCTTGATTGTCAACGGTGATGCCCAGCGAATCAGGTTCAGGTAGCTTCCCGCTTTATCATTCGTACCGGATGCCCGTGCGCCGCCGAACGGCTGCTGCCCTACGACAGCTCCGGTCGGTTTGTCATTAATATAGAAATTACCCGCAGCATTGCGGAGAATGTTCATCGCTTCCGAGACCGCTATCCTGTCCTTTGCGAAAACTGCGCCGGTCAGAGCATAAGGCGACGTCTCATCACAGATATGCAAAGTTTCGGTGAATTTATCATCGTCATAGACATAAATTGTCAGAACAGGCCCGAAGATTTCCTCCTCCATCAATCTGAAGTGCGGATCATTCGCGAGCACAACGGTCGGTTCGATGAAATAGCCTTTCGAGTCATCGTAACCGCCACCGATCAGAATTTCGCAGTCGCTGGAGTTTTTCGCAAAGTCGATGTATTCTACGATGCTGTCGTATGCAGCTTTGTCAATAACGGCGTTCACGAAATTCTTGAAATCAGATGGATCGCCCATCTTGAGATCGCCAATCATTGCAGTCAAAGCACTCTTGAGATCAGGCCATATGGATTTCGGGATATACGCACGCGATGCCGCCGAACATTTTTGTCCCTGATACTCAAACGCTCCACGCACCAGCGCCGTAACGACCTCCATCATATCAGCCGAATTGTGTACGAAAACAAAATCCTTGCCGCCTGTTTCGCCTACAATTCTCGGATATGATTTGTAGCTGGCGATATTCTCGCCGACAGTTCTCCACATGGACTGAAAAACTGCCGTGCTGCCTGTAAAATGGATTCCGCCGAGATCCGGATTCTTGAGAACCAGTTCGCCGATATCGGCGCCGCGTGCAGTCACCATGTTGATGACCCCATCGGGAAGGCCTGCTTCCTTGAATATCTCCATGATAATATAAGCCGTGTATACTACTGATGACGCCGGTTTCCAGACAGATGTGTTTCCCATGATTGCCGGTGCGGATGGCAAATTGCCGGCGATAGATACGAAATTGAATGGCGTCACAGCGAATACGAATCCCTCCAGCGGGCGATAAACGAGCCGATTCCACATGCCAGGCTGGCTATCCGGCTGCTGGTCATAGATCATCTGCATGTAGTACGCATTGAAACGAAAGAAATCGACCAGTTCACAGACACAATCGATCTCCGCCTGAAATGCGCTCTTTGAATGAGTCAGCATCGTGGCGGCATTCATTTTGTATCGATACGGTCCGGCGAGAAGGTCGGCGGCTTTCAGAAATACCGAAGCGCGTTGCCATGCAGGAAGACTTCCCCATTTGGCTTTTGCATTCATAGCGGCTTTGACCGCAGCTTTGACTTCCGCAGCGCCACCCTGATAACATTGTCCAAGCACGAGGTTGTGGTCGTGAGGCGCAGTGATTTTCTTCGGCTCACCAACTCGGACTTCCTTGCCGTTTATCACCATCGGTGCATCGAGCTGTTGTGATTTAAGTTCATCCAGAGCGGCTTCAAGTTTCGCGCGTTCAGGAGTTCCGGGTGCGTAGCTGTAAATCGGTTCGTTCTTCGGATATGGAATTCTAAAGTTTCCCATCTTATTCTCTCCAGTCTTTCATTCCTGGTCAAACACCTGTTTCATTCAGGATTCAATGCAGCTAATTATATCAAATCTGTGCTGCTGTCAAGCGATACGTACGTCAGTAGTTTCTCAAAAACATCCATGAGTTGAAGAGCGGCAAGCGATTTTCTTATAGCAGGACGTCAAACTCCAAGTGAGCTTGATATGCTACTCAAGGCTGGCTTTTACTAATATAGCAGGTTGTTTCAAACTGATACATGTAATGATAATAGGGATAATGCCAACCAATGCCACAATCTTGCAATCCACCCCTAATGAAGCAAGCCATCTGTCCGATTTATAGATTAGTATTGTCTGATATATATCCAAAATCGTTTTTTTCGCTTCAAAGGGAGGCGCAATGTCTATCAAAACGAGGTTTTTTATACTGTTTGGCCTTCTGACATGTCTTGTTATTGCATCGACAGTTACAATATTCTTTCAATCTGATGAGAGCGCATTGCTTCTCAACTTGTCGGGTCGTCAGAGGATGCTCAGCCAGAGAATAAGCAAGGCGGCCTTTTTTGCAACCTACTCTGCAAACATCGGTGACAGAGATGGACTCAACAAGGCAATAAAGGAAATGAAGACTGCCGCTGATCTCTTTGACAGGACTCTCAAAGCAATGAAACACGGCGGCACCACCACGGACGGATCAGGGCACGGGGTCGAGTTATCTGGAGTCAGTTCAGAGAACGCACGTGCGGTTGCAACCAGTATTATGAATATATGGGAGCCGTTTTATGAGAAGATAGCAGATGTCGAAAAATATGCGGGAAGCGACAATGCTGAAGGACTCAGACAAGCGATCTTATTCATGGAAAAGCACAATAGTGAGTTGCTGGCGAAATCCAATGAACTGGTGACAATCCTTCAGAATGAGTCTGACAGTTATGCCGCATTCGTACGAACCCTCAATCTGTTCATTTCATTCGTTGCCATACTGACTGCTCTGTATGGCTGGTGGTTCAGCGCGAGAATGTCCAACAAACTTAAATTGCTCGCGGCTCTCAGGGAGAAAGTATCGTCTGTCTTCGGTGATCTTGAGAATGTCGCTCACAGTATTGCCCAGGGTGATCTGACAATAAAAGTATCGGATTCATCATGGGATGACATCGCAATTCTTCACACGGAATCGAATGATGAGATCGGTGAACTTCAGAAAACATTCCTGATTATTACCGAATCGATTGGCGCTCTCAATCGCTCGTTTGGTACTATGATTGATAATCTGAAGAGCATCATCAGTCAGTTGGAAGACAACGCCTCCACACTGACGAGTTCATCGACCGAAGTCTCCTCACAAAGCAGCCAGACGCAGTCGAATATCGCTACACAGGCTGAGGACTTGTCACGAGTTTCGACCGCGATAGTGCAGATCAACAGCACGATGACAGAAACATCCAAGAACGCCTCCGAAGCGAAGGAACTTGGCGATAAAGCAGCCAGACGCGCATTGGAGGGGAGAGAAGTCGTTGATAACACTATTCGAGGAATGGCGAGCATTTCCGATCAAGTCAAAACATCATCCGAAGCG
>JAJRZO010000121.1 GCA_024275215.1 Candidatus Zixiibacteriota bacterium
GGCTGAATTCAGACTACTTTGATAGAATTGTCGCATGCGCAAAGTATTGATCTCGCGCGATTGATATACTGATCTTTTCATGTCTGGAGACGTATAACAACATATGATTTATCGCAGTAATAACAGTTGGATCGCAGGGATGATAATTACAATTATTATCGCGATCCCATTTTCAAATCTGTATACGCAGAAAGTGACGAATCCGAGCAGAGTGACCATAGCACGCCTGAAGTATTTCGGCGGTGGTGACTGGTACTGGGGAAATTCATCGCTGCCCAATCTGATCGAATTCATCAAGCAGAACACAAGGATTCCGATTTCCGATGATGAAGTACGTGTCACGCTGAGCGATGAGCGATTGTACAACTATCCGTTTTTGTATCTGACCGGTCATGGTTCGATAAAGTTCTCGGATGATGAAGCGCTCAGGCTCAATCGATACCTCACTACCGGAGGATTCCTTCTGGCAAATGATTCGTATGGTCTCAGGGAATCATTCTTTGCCGCGATGAGAAAAGTTTTTCCGGATGTCGATCCTGTCGAGTTGCCGTTCAATCATGGTGTTTTCAATTGTTACTACAATTTCCCGAACGGTCTGCCGAAAATACACTAGCATGACGGCAAACCGCCGCAGGCGTTCGGTTGGTTCTCAGAAGGACGATTAGTTGTGATATTCGTGTACGAATCCGACATCGGCGACGGCTGGGAGGATCCGCAGGTTCACAATGATCCGCCGGAGTTGAGGGAACAGGCTCTGAAAATGGGCGTTAATATATTGGTGTGGGCTTTAACGAACTGAAAGATAAGTAGTTATGTCGATCCGCGATGACATTATTTCACTGACTGGAAGACTCAAAAGTCTAAGGCGCTATGTTGTCCTTTGCCGATCGGTGTACGCAATAGTTCTCATTGCAACCACCCTGCTTGTTTCATTCGCCATTGCTAATCTGCTGCATGCCTTATTCTATCTTGATGTTACAGTCAGAGCAGTCTTTGTCGGCGCCGTGGTATTGATTCTCCTGTTTCTGATGTTCAAGTACTTGCTCCTTCCCATTCTGTTCAAACCATCGCTGGAAACAATATCGCGCCGTGTCGAGCGCAAATATCCGGAATTGAAAAACCGCGTCATTGCATCATTGCAGCTTGAACGGAATCTGCATGAGAATCGCGAGAACTATTCGCAGGATATGATCAAAGCGCTTATTGCGCAAACGAGCGGCATGGTCAATGGTCTCGATCTCAAGTCAAGCCATTCGAATCGGAGACTGATTTCAATGCTGAAGTATTTCGGCGCTGCAATCGCTGTGACAGTCCTGCTCGCGTTCTTAACGCCGGGATTGTTCTGGTCATCGCTTCATGTTTTCTCACATCCACTCGAAGAGATCGAACTTCCAAGGACATACGAATTGACTGTGTCGCCGGGAAACAAAGAACTTCTCAAATATGATCCGCTGGAACTGGCAGCCGTGGTCAAAGGCGAAAAGCTGCCGGACAAAGCCGAGATATTCTGGGATAACTCCGGTGAAGGTAACTGGCGATCCGACGAACTCGAAAGAAAGATCATGCCGGAAGCATCATCGGGAATCGGCAATGTACTCGGAATGAATCCGGATTCTACAGTTTTCACGTACAAGTTCAAGGAAATAAGGCATGATTTTGTCTATTTCGTCAGAGCAGGGCGAGAAAAGTCACCACAGTTCAAAGTAACTGTTGCTGACAAACCGAGAATCACCGGCCTGAAACTCACATATATGTATCCGAAATATACGAGACTAAAACCGCTCGTGATCGATGAAAATGATGGCAACATACAAGCTCTGCGCGGAACCAAAGTCAATATTGAACTGACAGCGAACAAACAGATTGAGCAGGGAGCATTGTTGTTTTCCGATGGAAGCAAAATAGATTTGAAATGCGACGGCAAAGTATCAAGCGGGACGATCAAAGTTGACAAAGACTTGTCATACCATGCCGAGGTGACCGACCGGTCAGGTTATGGCAATCCCGATCCTATCGAGTATCGAGTGACTGCTCTGGACGATGCTTATCCTGAAATATATATGGTCAGCCCGAGCGGCAATGTCGATCTCAACGATGATATGGCTGTCAGACTCATGGCAAATCTCATTGATGATTTCGGATTCACAAAGCTGACACTCAACTACACAGTTCATTTGACAGCAACAGAGGAATGGAAGAACTCTGAGAAGATAGATATTTCAGGATACAAGCCGGAACAGCAGATCGATTATTTCTGGGATCTGGCGAATGTCGGTCTTTTGCCGGGAAGCTGGATCGAGTACTATCTTGAGGTTTTTGATAATGATTATATTACCGGGCCCAAATCCGCTACCGGGCCGGTGATGGCTGTCAGGCTGCCGACTCTCGGCGAAATATTTACTCAGATCGAAAGTTCCAGAGAAGATCAAATCAACGAGTATGTCAAGGCTTTGCAGGAACAGGAAAAGATCGGTGAAGAGTTCAGGGAAATGACTCAGGAGTTGAGACTGGAAAAAGAACTCGATTGGGAAGACAAGAAAACATTCGAGTCGGTTTCCAATAGACAGGAACAGCTTCTCAACGATTACGATAAACTTGCGAAGCAGTTCAAGGAAACGAATCAGCAGGCAAAAGAGAATCAGCTCCTGACCCTTCAGATGATTCAAAAGATCGAAGAGCTTCAAAAACTGTTCGAAAAAGTCGCTACCGATGAAATGAAAGAAGCGATGAAAAAGCTTCAGGAAGCGCTGGACAAAATGGACAAAGAGGCTGTCGAAAAGGCTATGGAGAATTTCGATATGTCTCTCGAAGATGTCCTTCAGAATATCGAACGCGCAATCGCCCAGCTCAAACAGCTTCAGGCTGATCAAATGATGCAGGATATGATTCGTCAGGCTGAGGAAATTCTGAAAAATCAGCAGAATGTCAACAAGCGAACCGAAAAGTCCGACAGAGAGAAACTTTCCGGCCTTGCACCCAAAGAACAACAGAATAAGAATTCGCTTGAAGACCTGATGAAGAAGTCTGATGAGTTGAAGGAGCTTTTCAAAGAAGCCAAAATGAATAATAGCCCATCCTCGAAAGAATTCTGCAAGGCGGCAAAGGAATCTGGCGCTGAAAAGGATATGGAGCAGATGATCTCGAATCTCTCCAACAGCGAGAAGCTTGATGCCATGATGTCGGGTGACTCTTCAGAGGAAAAACTCAAGAAGATGATCGAACAGATGAAAGATGCGCAAATGGCGCTCAGTCAGCAGATGGGCGAAAAGATGGCCAAAGAGATGAGAAAAGCCCTCGATGATGTTTTCTATCTTACGGACAAGCAGGAAGAAATGCTTGGCAATGTCGGGCAAAGCCAGATGCAGCCATCTAAACTCAGGAAGCTTGCAGAGGATCAGCGAGTCCTTCAGTCACAGGCATCAGCACTCAGGCAGAAACTCATCGATATCGCGAAAGAGTCTGTCTTCATGCAGAGTAAGATCAGCGATCTTATGAAGCTATGTACTATGGGGATGGACAGGGCGACATTGTCACTGACAGAAATGCACGCTTCGCAGGCGACAGGATCACAGAAGGATGCTATCCAGTCGTTGAATCAGGCGTCAAGAGTAATAATGGAGTCGATCAACTCGCAGCAGCAGTGCAATTCGTCATGTAATAAACCCAGCCAGAGTATGTTCAAGAAGATGGGAAAGATGTGCAAGAAACAGAAACGCATCAACCAGCAATCTCAGAATATGTGCAACAACCCGAATAAGCTGGGCAAATCTGACAGAAGCATGATGGAACGACTGGCTGCGGAACAGTCCGCAGTGCGTAAATCCATTCAGCAACTTCAGGAGGAGATAGGCGACAGGAAACAGATAAAGGGTCGGTTGGAAAATATGGCTGATGAAATGCGACGTGTTGTAGAATCTCTCGAACAGGGAAGTTTGAACGATCAGACTCTCGAACGACAAAACAAGATATATCAAAGAATGCTCGATTTCCAGCTTTCGATGGAACGACAGGACTACAGCGAGACCAGACGCGCAACCGCTGCCGATCAGATATTGCGTGTCGGCCCCGAATCGCTTGATGCGGCTGCTCAGATCGGTTCCGAATCTTACGAAAGACGGTTGCAGAAATTCCTTGAAGAAGGCTATCCTCCAGAGTACGAGGAAATCATCAAAGATTATTTCAAGGCTATCATGGAGGTCGACCAATAGTACGCTTGAGGCTTTCTAATATGTTCTTCCGGCAAATTGTAGGTCAAGCGGGCAGGCCGCTTGATCTGCATGGACTTCATGTGACGATGTTTTTCTTTGCGGCGGCTATTTTCATGCTGATGTTGTTTCCCGGCACACGTGCCTTTGGACAGGCCGAGGCTGAAGCGAGACTGAGACTCGCGCTTCAACAGGCATCAGGCAGCATGGCGAGGGGTGATATTGACAAGACTCTGGTAATGCTGACCGAGCTTGACAGGGATTACCCTGATAATCTTTCTGTCCTGTCGCTTATGAGCAAAGCCTATATTTACATGGAGGATTTCGAGAAGGCCGCAAGTACGATCAAGAGGATGGAAAAAATATCCGGCAAAACTGCCGATGTGCTTCTTCAATATGGCGGACTGTATCTCAAGATGGGCAAGCTTTCAGACGCAAAGAAACAGTTCGATATGTGTCTCAGAGATTCGCCGAACAAAACAGCTACGATACATCGAATATCAGAAGTCTATCGCTCAAGTGGAATGTACGATGAAGCAGTAAAGACTTATCTGGACGGCAGAAAATTACTTGATAACAATATCCTGTTTGCCGAACAACTCGGCAGGCTGTACGAGGTCCGGGGAGATTATCCTGCTGCCGCTCGTGAATATTATGTGTTCACTGTTTCCGATACTCTCAATGATGAACGAGGGCAGAGACTTCTCAGGCGGTTGATCAATTCTGTCGATGATGAGGATGACATTGCGCTCATCAAGGCTGAATTTCTCTCTCTGTCGAAATCCAATCCTTCGGACTATATTCCCCGGAAGTATTACGCTGACTTATTGATTCGGGAAAACAATCTCCGCGATGCATACAAAGAGTACAGGGAAATAGATCAACTCCGACATGAGGAAGGCAGATTTCTTATCTTTTTCGCGAGAAGATGTCTTGAGCGCAAGGAATACTCCCTTGCTGCAGAGGCATGTCGCTTTGTGCTCGACAAGTACCCCGGCAAGCCGAGTGTGTTTCAGGCGCGGTATGTTCTCTCCGCGGCATTCTCCGGCATGGGACAGGGCGATTCGGCTATCGCTGTCCTGCACAAAATAGCCGATGATTCCCCGGATGCGCGAGAAGTGATCGAGGCGCGGTTCGCTATCGGAAGGCTCTATCTCGAGAGTATGTACGAACCTGATTCCGCGCTTGTCTATTTTAGTGGCGTCACTGACGATCCGAGAACGACAGTATGGCATCATTTGTCGCTGATGTGGATGGGTGACTGCTACGCTTTCAAGGATGATTTCAAAATGGCTGACAGCTTGTATGGACTTGTTAAGACTGACAGACTTGCTGAAGACGACAGGGAACGGTTGACCTGGAAACAGGCTCAGTCGAAATTCTATTCGCATGACTA
Organism: Candidatus Zixiibacteriota bacterium; assembly: GCA_024275215.1. Taxonomy (GTDB): domain Bacteria; phylum Zixibacteria; class MSB-5A5; order JAABVY01; family JAHJOQ01; genus JAJRZO01. The sequence goes on from JAJRZO010000121.1 coordinate 5,602, forward strand.
TGATATGGCAAAAAAGCTCTATGCCAGGCTTACTGTACGGTTCCGCAAGGGACTCTATGTCAATGACTGCCTCCGCAAGATGCTCATGATTGATGAAAATACAGGCTTTGACAGGATCGACCTCGATACCTATGCTGATGCCGAGCACATGTTCGAGACAGCGAGATATGATTCCGCCGCCACGCTGTTAAGTGGTTTGTCATCGAAAGAGGGAGCGTTGCTTGCCGATCTGGCAACATTCAAACTCGGCGAACTGCAATTGTTGCTTGGTGATTCTTTGCCGGCTCAAAGTACATTCCAGAGAATCCTCGATGATTTCCCCGATAGTTTTTACAGAGCGGAGTCATTGAATTATATTGCGGATATTCAGTTTGAAAATGGTTTTCTTGCAGAATCTGAAAAAAACTATCGCAGACTTCTGACCGAATTTGACAATTTGATCCTGCAGGAACACGCGAGGAAGAGATTGAAAGAGATGGAAGCATTGTAGGTGTGCTGTTCGACTTATTGAGGTTTTGTTAGTACGACTCAATGATCGCCGATTTCATCTTGACATACATCTGACCTGTATCTATTCTGCTATGAGGATGTATCCCACAAGGGACAACTGATGACCGGCTTACGTGTGGTTGCTATTCTACTGCTTCTAACATTTCCTCTCACTGAATCGTTTGCAATTGTTGGAAAAGCTGCCGACAAGAATCTGTTAAAGAGACCTTTCAGATGGATATTCACCGGTGATGAAAATATTTCACACTCTGTCCCACTTTGGGCGGGCTACCGATCAGGTCCCTCAGGTTTTGCCCCAGCTCCTCAGCCACCCGGTGACACAGTTGGGATTACATTCTATGACTACTGGCAGAATGGCTCCGTATCTCGGAACATAGCATATAATCCCGGCAACGGCATTGTCCATTTTGCATGGATGTACTGGCCTGCTGATGCCGGTCCCAGAAATGTCAGGTACAATGCGTTCGATCCTGCTGCTTCAACCTGGGTGTATCCGGGATCACCCGGCGAGGATCCCGGCAGGAATGTCTCAGATTTTGTCAACGCCGGGTTCAACTCTGTCGATGTTACTTCAACCGGCGCTGCTGTTGTTTACTGGCATGAGGGGCTGTATGGCGATGCTTTTTCGACTTGCTATGGATGGGATATTGATCCGCCTGCAGGGTCATTCAATAAGATTATAGCTCCACCTGTCGGGACAGCAAATGCGGAAAATTGTCAGGGAGTTCAATCGGGCAGCCTTGAGATTGACAGCCGCTATATCTGGCCGAAGGGCGTAGTCGATCAGGTCGAAGGCTCGACAGTACAACACATCATCGCAACGGAATCTCCACTCTATTCGCCTGATACTGCTGAGATACGGTCATACATATACTATCGCTTTGTCAACGATATGCTCTCAGAATGTAACGCAACTGCGGATGACACACTTGGCGTCTATATCGCTGAAGGGTACACGGTCAATCCTGTCGTAGTGCAGGATCCGGCATCTGACAGGGTTGCCATTATCTATCTCCAGCCATTGTATCCGGACACACTTAACCCTGACGATGACTGTAAATGGACTCAGTGGCAGCATGATGTCGCGTTTCTTGAATCTACTAACGGTGGCGAGTCTTTCCTCGATCAGACAGCAGCATACACGAATGTCACTGACTACACCGAGGGCGGTTCGCTCACAACCAGCCAAATCAAGTACAAGGCGTATGCCGATGTGACTGCGCTGTATGATCATAACAGCAATCTTCATATTGTCTGGAACACGCCGGTTTTCGATCCGACAGACCCGGAATATCCATGTCTGCCTCACTATGGCACAGTTCTCTGGCACTGGGACAGCTTCAGTCAGTCGATTTCGCTGGTGTATGACGGTTCGATTCCCGATTCATTTTACACGAGTGGAGAGTACAGTCCATTCCCGGCATTCACGAGGGCAATCGCCAAACCTAATCTGGCTGAGTGCGATAACAAGCTGTATGTTTCTTTTACTCGATTCGGTGGTCATCCCGATACAACTCAGGGGGGCATTGATGAGAATATCGGTGGCGATTATGGCGACAACAATGTACTGAATGGCGATATATATCTCATAGCTTCAAGCGATGGCGGTGCGACATGGGGGCCGGATGGCGCTGTTCCTGACTACGATGTACAGATAACTGCCGGCACCGGAAATGCAGTCAGAAAAGGTACCGCTGTCGATATTACAAACACCTGGACAGAAAACTGCTCAGCCGGTGATTGCCACAATGAGAACTTCGCTTCGCTGGCGAGATACTCGACCGGAAACCTGCATATCGTTTATCTTGATGACAATCACGCAGGATATGGTGTCAGGGGGGAGAACAACAGCGAAATCACCAGAAATGCCGTCATGTATATGACATACGACTGCTTTTCACCTGAAGTAATCTTCAGCTATGCGATCACTCCCGACACATCCGAAGGCAGTTTTTTCTTTCCGATAGCGCCGAATGGCGCTCCTGACTGCACAATAGGCTATACGAACAGTTTCTCTGTCTCTATAAGAAATACCGGTAATACTCCTATTGATTATGTAGTCAGTAACAATGAAACATGGTTGATTCCATCAAGCACCGGTGGGACAATCGCTGCAGGTATTGATCCTGTCGCTGATATTGATTTTGCAATTGGTCCTGTCGACTCCGAGGGTGACTACAATGACAATATTACCATCAATCTCACAAGTAGCGCAGGAGATGCCGAACTTGTATATCATATTGATGTTGTTGTCGCCTGTAGTTATTTCATTCCTGACTATCAGATTCTTTCGACCGGTTGCTGGTCTGCCGGTCTCTGGAATGTGCCGAGAGCCGGGACTGCACAGCGCGGAGATGACGGCAACATGTTCTGGTTTATCGACAGCCTGGCTCCTATGTATGATGGCGGCGCCATAATTACCTATGCCGATGATGTTTCACAGACATTCTTTTCAATGTACGATGGTTCAAATGACCATGTCAGCTTCGTAGCGACTGATTCTCTGGTCGTTGCAGATTCCGGCAACTATGAATATGCCCGTAGCGAGTGGGCAACGGCTGATGCCTGTATCAATGGCGAGACTGATTGGTATATGCCGAGTCATGAAGATACATGCGTGCTTATACAACGGGAGACGATCTGCAACAATACCGATAGCGCGATCACTGTTAATATCGGTGAAGGGATTGACTGGAACTTCCCCGATGATTCCGATGGTTCGGTAAACGAATCTGGCGTTGATATTAGCAGACGGATGGTTTATCAGAAAGGTGTGAGCGGGTCAGCCGCCGAGTCATGTTACGGTGGAGCATTTATATGCGGTGATATTCCGGGAGCGATTGTGCTTGAAAGCGATAACCGGGTCTATCCTAACTCCGGATATGTACCTGCCGATATCGGTAATCTGCTTGCAACTCATAGCGGTTTCGTTGCTGCTGACTCAGTCGAGGATCTGAACTCTGTTTTTATTGTAGCACAGAATGTTATTATTGAAACTGATTCCTGCTTTGCATTCTGTATGGTCAAGGCTTCTCATCGAGAAAACCTCGCAGGTCTGCAAAGTCTCATCGATGCCGGTAAAGCGTTCATTGTCGACAACGGTATCAACTGCCCGGGTTGCGAAGAGATCGGATGTTTACCGGGTGACGCCAACGGATCAGGTGGTGTGGACATTGATGACGTTGTATATGTAATCAACTATATCTTTGGTGGCGGTCCTGAGCCTGTTCATGACATTTGTTGTGGCGATGCCAATGGGTCAGGCGCTATCGACATAGATGATGTTGTTTATTTGATCAACTATATTTTCGGGGGCGGTCCTGTTCCCGACCCTGATGTATGCGATTGACAACCCCTAATTGGTCTGAAAAGCCCACACGACCATCAATTTTTTTCAAATTTGTATTGAC
>JAJRZO010000122.1 GCA_024275215.1 Candidatus Zixiibacteriota bacterium
AGAATTAGGCGGCGCATAAGAATTTCATCATTGATCGGACATCAGCGTCGCCTTTTCTGTTGGTATTGTCTCAGCGCGTTATTGACTTGCCTGTGCAATAGATGTATTTACCATTGAGACTGTCAGGGTTGCAACTTGCACTACAGGATGGCATCAGCACCTGAAAGAGATATGCGACAATGTCGGTAGCTGACCAGATAATTGACAAGAGAGTGCTCGACGACTTGTATCACAGATATAATTGCCGTGATTGTTTACATCCCGATCCGCTGGAGTTCGTATACAACTACGATGATCAATCGGATCGTGAGATTGTTGCCCTGATTGCATCATCGCTGGCATACGGCAGGGTCGAGCAGATTCTCAAAAGTGTATCGTTTGTGCTGGATGCGATGAGTAAGCCATCGGAGTTTCTCGCAGGCTCGGATGCTGAATCTCTTCGCGCAGAATTCGGATCATTCAAGCACCGTTTCACCACAGGCGATGAACTGGTATCATTCCTGCTGGGGATTCGCGGCGCGATAGAAACGCATGGGTCTCTGAAAGAATGTTTTGTCGCCGGCTATGCCTCTGATGATCCTGATACATATCATGCCCTGTGCAACTTTGTTGATTCCATTAGCGGACATAACGATTTTCGCAACAGCCTGCTGCCGTCACCGCGACGAGGAAGCGCATGCAAAAGGCTTAATCTGTTTCTCAAATGGATGGTGCGTCAGGACAACGTCGATCCGGGCGGATGGCCTGAGATCGACAAGTCGAAATTGATTATTCCACTCGATACGCACATGTACAGGATTGGTGTCGCACTTGGCATGACAGAGCGCAAAAGCGCCGATCTCAGGACAGCGAAAGAAATAACCGATGGATTCAGGGCGATTGAGCCAGCCGATCCAGCGAAATATGATTTCGCACTGACGAGGCTCGGTATGGCATTCGGTACTGATGTCGCTGACCATTTGAATGGGGAATTGTGATGACTTTGTACACAAAAGATTTGGACAGGTGAACAGGTCGAAAACCTGCGTCTTCGACTTGCATGATTTCGTGTTCTTGACTTAAAGCCTCTCGAGTATATCTTATCAGTATGCCTGCGAATCTGACCCCGCAGTTTCTCGAAGCGGAAGAACGCTTCAAGCGCGCGACCAGCGACGAAGAAAAGCTCGCGTGTCTCGAGGAGATGATGCGCGTGATCCCCAAGCACAAGGGGACCGAGAAAATGCGCAAAGATATGAAAACGCGCATGGCCAAGCTGCGTCAGAAACTCGAAGGTCCGAAGAAAACAATAGCGACAGCCAAAGCCGCCGCGATTGATCATGTCGATAAGCATGGCGCCGCGCAGATTATCCTTCTCGGTCCGCCGAACTGTGGAAAATCCTCATTTCTTGACGCTGTCACCGCCGCAGAACCGGAGATCGCCGACTATCCGTATACGACACGCAAGCCGATGCCGGGAATGATGGAATATCAGACTGTTCAGTTCGAGATTGTTGATCTGCCACCGATTGCGCCTGATTTCTATGAACACTGGATGACGAATATCATTCGCAATGGCGATGTCATTATCCTGATGGCAGACCTTGCGTCTGACGACATGCTCGAGGGAATCGATGCTGTCATATCCAAACTCGACGAACTCAAAATGATCCTTGTTAAAAAAGAGATACCGGAAGAGTATATCGGTTCGCAGTTCTGCAAGAGGACTGTTCTTGTGGCGAATAAATGCGATATCGATAATGCTGCTGACAATATCGAGATATTGAGAGAGCTGTATTCAGATCGTTTTGCAATCATCCCTGTGTCGTGCATTGCAGGTACAAGTCTCGACAGGCTCAAGGAGCATGTTTTCGATATTCTTCAGATCATGCGTGTTTATACCAGGACTCCGGGGCATGATGTCGATTACACAGACCCGATTGTGTTACCGATCGGTTCGACAGTTGAAGATGCCGCGCTTTCGATCCACAAGGATTTCGCGCGCAAACTAAAGTTTGCGAAAGTCTGGGGCGAAGGCAAATTCGACGGTCAGCGGGTAACATCGAAATATGTGCTGTCTGATAAAGATGTCGTGGAGTTTCATATTTGATGGAAATTCAGTCCCCGCGTTTTTTTATGCGCCGTCAGGAATCCCTTTCTGACGGCGTACAAAAATGCGGAGTTCTCGACCTGCAGGATTGCCTTGCAGTAATAATCTGTGCAAAGTCAGGGAATATATTTGTTGCACCTGATCGTGGAAGGACTATGTTCTTAGTATGGCTGTCAGTCAATATATTCAGATATTCACAGCGATCCTTGTTATTGTAAATCCTATTGGGGCTATTCCGATATTTATATCATTAACGAGTGACCAGTCATCTGCTGAGCTAAAGCGGACTATCCGAACTGTTGCAATCACAGTTGCGATAGTGTTGACTGCGACCGCTTTTGTTGGAGAGGATGTCCTGCGCTTTTTCGGTATCAGTCTGGAGGCATTCCGTATTGCAGCCGGTATACTCCTGTTACTCATGGCATTGGCAATGTTGCACGCTAAGCAGAGCAGAAGCAAACACTCTCCGGAAGAAGCTGAGGAAGCCGCTACCCAGGACAGCGTAGCCGTTGTGCCGTTGGCTATTCCTCTGTTAACAGGACCGGCAGCTATGAGCACTGTGATTATTTATGTAAACAAAATGTCGGGGTGGTTTGATACCGGATTTGTTATAGTATCGGGTCTTGTTGTTGCACTTATTGTCTGGATAGCTCTCAGGCTGGCTACACCAATAGCTGCGGCTCTTGGTAAAACCGGTATGAACATTGTGACGAGAGTTATGGGTTTGCTTTTGGCTGCAATCGCTGTGCAGTTTATCACAGGCGGCCTGGGCGGGCTTTTCCCCGGACTTCTGAGGGGTGGGACACCCTGAAATCTTTTCTGACTCACTGACAATTGAAAGGAAGTGTCCTTAGTTGACAAAGCAACAAGGAGAAAAGCTTGGCCTCAAAGAATTAGTTGCTATGGGCGTGGGAGGGATGGTAGGTGGTGGAATATTCTCTGTCCTTGGCCTGTCGGTAGGTCTCGCCGGTCATGCTGCTCCCATTGCCTTTACAATCGGTGGAGTCATTGCTTTGTTGACGGGGTGGTCTTACTCAAGACTGGGATTGAGCTTCCATTCCGATGGTGGCAGTTTTACCTATCTGGAACACGCCTTTGTTCATCCCAATGTTGCGGGTATCGCAGGCTGGCTTCTGCTGGTTGGATATATCGGTACACTCGCCCTCTACGCCTATACTTTCGGTGTTTACGGCAGCGCGATGCTCGGTGACACATCGTCAGGTGCACTAATGCACAATGTGCTGGCATCGGGTGTGTTGCTTACATTTCTTGGTGTGAACCTTTACGGAGTCAGGGCTGCCGGCAAGTCTGAGGATGTGCTTGTCATGGTCAAAGTCCTGATTCTTTCTCTGTTTGGTTTCGCGGGGCTTTTCTATCTGCGGTCTGACCACCTGTTGCCGGTCTTCAATACAGGAGGAATGGGGGTACTGATGGGTGCAGCATTGATTTTTGTCGCCTATGAAGGTTTCGAGTTAATTCCGAACACCATCAGGGAAATGAAGAATCCAGAACGTAATTTGGCACGCGGAATTATGATTTCAATCTTTGTTACGACTGCTATCTATATTCTCGTTTCCATTGTGGCTGTAGGCAATTTGCTGCCTGAGGAAATCACCAAATACAAGGAATACGCCCTGGCTGTTGCGGCGAAGCCTTTTCTGGGGCAGGCGGGCTTCATGCTAATCGGTCTTGGGGCGTTGTTGTCTACGGCGTCTGCAATTAATGCCACTCTGTTTGGTACTGCGCGGCTCAGCATGGTCATGTCGCATGAGGCCTCGATTCCGCGCGTGTTTTCTCATAGAGAGCGAACAAAAGATATCCCCAATGTGAGTCTCATTACAATTACTGCGGTTTGCTTGCTTGCGGTAAATACTATGGATCTTACAATGATATCTTCGTTCGCCAGTTCAACATTTCTGCTGATATTCTCTTCTATCAACCTGTCCGCATTCAGGCTGCGCCGAAGAATAGGTGTCAACCCGGCTTTGCCGTTAATGGGGTTAGCGTTCTCATTTGCTTCATGGGTTATTTTGGTCACCTATCTATACAGAACAAACCTGCAGGGCTTGCTGTGGATCACAGGAGCATATGCCGCAGTCGTCGTTGCGGAACTTATATTCAGCGAAAGAAGGCTTATCTTGCGCAAATAGATAAGTGCTGTTTTCAGCCTCTTGTTGCCCGCGTTCTCTTGGGACATTAGGAGCGCCGGATTATCGGGCAGTCGGGAATCACAGCGGAATCACCATCAATTAAGTGAAGACATATTTTGGCCGATAATAGTAAATACTATGGGCGATCCGGTTTCAATCATGTTTGCTGTGTTGTTTGGCGCAATCGGTACGGGTTATCTTGTGTACGGCAGGAAACAACGCGAGGGAATACCGCTTCTCGCAGGTATAATCCTGTGCGCATTTCCGTATTTTGTCCACAGCGTTATTCTTGTCATTCTGATTGGAGCTGCAACAATGGCATTACCGTTTTTCGTTAAATATTAACTCTGAACTGTTGGTCCTAAGAGTCATGCTCGCATTGAGTGTGAGATCAGGATAGTTACCGCAGGTCAGGTTTTTTCCGGTATCTGCAAATAAATCCGCAGAAGTGAAGCACTCCTGCGCTATTTTCAACGTATTATTGTTCCTATAGACCGTCAGGAAAGGATTCCTGACGGCGCACGAAAAAGGATTTTTGACGGCGCACGAAAAAGATACCTTGCACGTACGATACTTATTGTAGCTCACGTCCGCTTGGGACATGAGGGTTGCCTACCGAATTGTAGAATCAACTTTGAAGTCAGCGGCAAGTTTTTCAAGGCTCGATCTGAATCTCTTGTGTTTGTTTGATCGAAGCACATATTCCCGTTCTTGTGCTCCGCCTTTCGCCCTAATAATCGAAACCATCGCCGCCTTGTCTCGCTTCGACCAGTCGCCGAGATCAGGAATGTTGGCAAGAAGAAGCGCCATCCTGTCGAATGCCACTTTCTGATCTGCATGCCATTTTCTCATGTTTATGACATTCAGTTTTTTAGCGATCAGAGGTGTTGTCTCACGAACAGCACGCGCGCGATCACCATCGAATTCTTCAGCAATATATCTGGTAACTGTGTATCCGAGGTTCGCAATAGACAGTTCCTCGAAACCCTCCATACGTTCAGGGTCTACATGGAGAAATACATCGCTGACAGCAAGCCTTTTCAGTGTGCGCACTGAACATCGATAATTGCGATTTTTCCTGATCTTTGCGAACTCAGCATCCGCAAGCGACCTGACCTTTTGTTTCACTGCTCGGAATCCAAGCTTGTAGTAGAACCAGAACGCGCCGGATTTTATGGGTTCATCGTCGCCATCGCCCATCTGTCGACTGCGAACGAGAAATATCTGTGATCCGAAATGATGATGAAATAATCTGAAGA
>JAJRZO010000123.1 GCA_024275215.1 Candidatus Zixiibacteriota bacterium
GCAGACAGTTACAACACAGTATCTGCAGGAGCACAGCCCCTGCGAGCACATGAAAGTTAGGATGCGTCATTCCCGCGAAGGCGGGAATCCAGAACCGGTTTCAGATAGCGCAACCTGTCATTCACGTCTGTCTGGAACATAAGTCTCCCCTTAACACCTAAAGTTATTTCGATATAATTGCGATAATAACAATATGTACTGGAGACAATTTCTCTTAGTTCTGCTTGTCATTCTGTCTGTATCGTCAGCATTTGCCGAGCAGGAAACAATCGCCGAGATCAAGAGATCATCAACCCAGCTACGGATCGATTCTCTTCCAATCAGCGGGATAATACTGCCAATCGATTATGAATCTCCGCAACAAAGTCCATCGTTCACATCCGAAGTTCAATGCACATTGCGCATGGTCGGATCATCATATTGGGCGATCGACAGCTGGCTGGCAGGAGATGAAATATATAAAGTATATCAGGATGTTGCCCTGCTCGGAAATGACTGCTCATATCCATTTTGCGTAACCGAATTGCTTTTCGAGATGCAGTTCACCACTGCCGGCACGCTCTGGGTGCAGGCTGATATCGAAGACCTCGATTCCATCGGATCGACTCAGGACTGTCCATATCCGGGACCGGTTTTGGGTATCACCGAGGATCAGGCTTTTGTCATACCGGGGCAGGGAGTTTATCTTGTAGTTGTTCCGTTCGCTGAACCGGTAATTGTCAACGGTCCTTTTTTCGCGGGATGCTATTTCGGAGGAGACACACACCTTCTCGGTCCAGCTCTGATTGCCGATAACGATCCATATCTCTGCGTCTCATGGAATGACTGGGGAGAAGGTTATGTCGATTTGATATCGAATCCATATTTCAACTTTCCCGGCAACATTGTCTTTTACACACGCGGACACAACTGCGCGGGAGACACTGAGACACCGGCAGTAAAACTCTACTCCCCATTCGACAGTTCGAAAGTTTCGGGAAGTGTCGTTCTTTATGCGGCGGAACTTGAGGACACAACAAATTACGAAAAGTGCAGTTTTGAATATTACAATCTCGTTGACTGGGTACCTATCGGCGATGATTACACTCCCGATGTTACACTTCGTGGAGGCTCAGGCCCGGCGGTGATCAACCCGGGATTTTCCGCAACCTGGAATCTCGCCGGTCTCGCCGAAGGCGGATACTCTGTCAGGGCGGTGCTGTACAGGACATCGCAGGATTTCACTGCCGACACCATACACCTGTTTGTCGACAACACTCCCCTGCGCCCTGTCATAACGAATCCTCTGGATGGAGACTCAATCTGCGACACCATCACTATTGCAGCAACAGTTCCAGACGAGGATCTTTCATTTCTCCAGTTCGAACTTCGCGAATCGAACGACACAATAACCATTCCGCTACCGATGTTGAATCAATTTAGATACGGTGATGTCGATGGTGATACGCTTGATCTCAACCAGCAGAGTCAGGGAGAATTCGGAGATTATTACAACGGGCCAACCGTTGTAACAAGTCTGCTGAGCTATTTCGCAGAGAGAGGCTATCCCGCGCTCATGGAATCAGGCGGCGTTCCCCTTTCTGAAAGAGATATGGTCGAGGCGATGGCGGAATCATCGAGGGTGCGGCTCAATCTCGGTTCACAGGATGATGATCTGTTTGCCGCGCTGAGCAGCCATTTGTACAGACAAGGCGATCAGTTTATTCTTGATGTTATTGACGACTGCGATTTGAACAAACTCCTGTATTATATGGCATACCGCCACGGTGTAGTGCTGCTTGGTATAAGCGAACCGATTGGTCACTGGCTGGCGTTGACAGAACTGGTCATGCCGCCGGATGGTGACAATCTCGGTTGCGTACTGTATGACAGCCGAGGAGGAACGCCAGTATCATCGACATTGCAATTCACTCCGGCAATGGCAGTCGATTATCAGGGAAGTATGCGAGCAATAGACAGGATTGCCGCAATTTATACAAAGGTCGATACAACCGCGCGCGATGTACTCGGAGGCGATTTCAACTCATCTGACGGCTGGTCATTCTTCTGGGATGCCTCTGGAAAACCTGAAGGCGCTTATATGCTCTCAGCCGGGGGACTTGATGTAACCGGTAATTATGGAGAGGGAACCGCATGGATTAAGCGAGCATGTCCGTTATCTTATGTCCATGGTGATGCTGACGGATCCGGTGCTGTCGATGTTGATGACATCGTTTACATCATCAATTACATGTTTGGCGGCGGTCCGGAACCGACTCCTGTATTGGCAGCGGGTGATGCCAACTGTTCAGGTAATGTCGACATGGACGACATCGTGTACATAGTCAATTATATCTTTGGAGGCGGTCACGCCCCCTGTTAATTATCCAGACACTGCGAGAAAGAGTATCGTCATTACTGCGAAGGCGGTTGAGGAAACGAGATCCTATCCGAAGGATGGGGCACCCGTCTACCTGTTCGCTTGCATTCATCAGATAAAAAGTCCAAAGCATCGTCATTACCGCGAAGGCGGTAATCTATTCTGGCTGTATAGCATTTCAACAGATCCCCGCCTTCACGGGGACGACAGCAATAGTACCGCGTTATTAAGTAAGCCGCTTATTGGGGAATGAGAATCCCATCTGAAGGATGGGGCATCCCGTCTACACTGTTCGTCCGCATTCATCAGAAAAAAGTCCAAGGCATCGTCATTACCGCGAAGGCGGTAATCCAGAACCGGTCTCAGAATGCGTAATTATAACAGATACGA
>JAJRZO010000001.1 GCA_024275215.1 Candidatus Zixiibacteriota bacterium
TCCTGTAAGATGGAGCAATATCGGACTTGTGGGGGTAGTAACGGCGCTGCTTATCTTTGTGATCGGCACTGCCGGTGCCGAGTATTTCAGTGTTCGATTCTCATTTGTGCTGTTGCTTGCATCACTGGCGCTGACATTCTTTGGCACTCAGATATTCAGGCGCATCTGGTTCGCATTTGTTTTTATGCTGTTTATGATCCCGATACCGTATGTGATTTACTTTTCTCTGACTTTCCCGATGCAGCTTTTTGCCTCCAAAATCGCATCAGCGGCTGTAAGCCTGATCGGGTTGCCGATTGTCAGACTTGGAAATGTGCTGTATCTGCCGGGAGGACAGGCACTCGAAGTCGCGGAAGCTTGCAGCGGTCTGAGATCAATAATGTCCCTTCTCGCGCTGGGTGCGCTGATGGCGTATTTTACACAGGATAATCGGATTAAGGCGGTGGTTTTGTTTTTGTCGACAATCCCGATTGCGATTATCGGGAATGTCATTAGAATTATATTTACTACAGTAGGGACGTATGCGATCAGTGAGAAGTTCGTTGAGGGAACACTGCATGAGATGGCCGGGATGCTTGTATTCCTGTTTTCGATGATAATGCTGTTAATAGTGAGTTCTATTCTCAAATGGAAAAGTCTGCCCATAAATACTACATCGTAATCGGATTGCTGCTGGTTGCGGGAGCATTGACTGTCATGCTCCGCAATATCCGTGTGGACCCGGAAAGACCGTCTGATTTTTCTGCGATCCCGCTTGAGATAGATAGCTGGGAGGGTACAGAGTACCCACTGGCGGATTTCACTCTCGAAGTACTCAAGGCGACCAATACTACATCGAGGCGGTATGTCAGATCGGATGGCGCCGAAGTGTCGTTGTTCATAGGATATTTTGTCGATCAGAAATATGGTTCCCAGATTCATTCACCGAAACATTGTCTTCCCGGAGGCGGCTGGGGGATTATCGAGTCGCATAAACAGGAAATAGAAATAGACGGTCAACAATTCGCAGTCAATCGAGTTGTGATCGGCAATAAGAAAATGCGAGAGGTTGTCTATTACTGGTTCAGAACAAGGTCTGGAGTTTTGACCAATGAATATGCCCTTAAGTTAGATCTTGTCTTGAACTCAATACTGCTCAGACCGACAGATGCCGCTCTGATCCGATTGGTGGCGAATGTGCGCGGTTCGGACGAAGCTGTCGCGGATACAACTCTCAGGGAGTTCCTGACATCAATTCACAAACCAATAGAAAAGAGCTTGCCGTTCTGAACATCAAGCCTCTATCTTGAAACATGAACTCAGCAACAGGATTAATCAGGAGCCTGAGACCTGAACAGTGGACTAAGAATCTGGTGGTCTTCGGTGCGCTGGTATTTTCTAAAAACTTCACTGACATTCACCTGATCGAATTATCGATTGTTGTTTTCGGGCTGTTCTGTATTGCATCGTCCTCAGTTTACCTGTTGAACGATGTCCTCGATTATAAGCGGGATCGTGTTCATCCTCGAAAATCAAAACGCCCGATTGCTTCTGGTGTAGTTTCTCGCAGTGCTGCCTCCATGCTATCGATTCTTTTTGCGGTAGCTGCCATGCTGATTGCATGGGTTTTCCTGAATCCACAAACACTGCTATTGCTTGTTTCTTATCTTGTACTGAATATTCTCTATTCGGTCGCGTTGAAAAAAATCGTCATCCTCGATGTGATGACAATCGCGGGCGGATTTGTCATAAGAGCGATCGCCGGAGGAATCGCTATCGATGTTCCGATTTCCTCATGGCTCGTTGTATGCACGCTTCTTCTGGCATTGTTTCTCGGTTTCGGGAAAAGGCGGCATGAACTGGAATCGCTTAAAGATATAGCGAGTGAACACAGGGCTATTCTTGAACATTACTCAGTCTATTTCCTCGACCAAATGATCACGATTGTAACTTCTGCCGTAGTGGTGGCATATACATTTTATACTCTTTCGCCTGAAGTTGAACAGAAACTCGGTGTCGAACATCTCGAAATATCTGTGCCGTTCGTGATGTATGGTATATTCAGATATCTTTACCTGATCCATAAAAAAGAGAAAGGCGGTTCGCCATCTCGGGTCCTGCTCACCGATTTTCCGCTTCTTCTTGATGTGCTCCTCTGGTTTGCGACTGTGCTGGTTCTCATGTCAATCTGATTTCATGTCCTGACTCCCTGCCGAAGCGACTAAACCCAACTCATGAAATATGCGGGTTAGTTCTTTCACACATGTCAATCCTGGAACTCAGGGCAGTTTCAAGGCCAGAAGGTCTGTTTTATTCTCAAATGGATATTTTTCGTTGCCTGATTTGATTTCTCTCTTTGAAATTGCGTAAATTCTCTCTTCTTTCCGTGCATGACCGGCGATGCGAAGATAAACAATCAGTATTTCAGGATGGTTGCAAAAACCGTGTACGGTCTGGAGAACCTCCTGGCTGATGAATTGACTGATTTGGGCGCGCGCAAAGTCAAGACGATGATCCGATCAGTTGAATTCTATGGTGACAAAAAGTTGATGTATGAGGTAAATCTGTGGTGCCGTACCGCTACCCGGATTCTGAAACCCGTGCTCAGTTTCAAAGAGTCAGATGAAGATAAGCTATATCTCAAAATCAGAAGTATCGAATGGCGAAAATATCTCAGATTGAATCAGACATTTGCCGTCGACGCTGTCATAAACGATTCCACATTTAACAATTCTCTTTATGTTGCTCAAA
>JAJRZO010000124.1 GCA_024275215.1 Candidatus Zixiibacteriota bacterium
CGTGACTGAAGCCATGATCATCGCGCTCCTGATACTCGTCGTCGCAGCGATTGTTCTGGTTACAAGGGCGCAGCGCAGGATTCCTGTTCAGTATGCGAAACGAGTCGTAGGCCGAAAAGTTTACGGCGGTCAGTCTACGCATCTTCCTTTGAGTGTTAATACTGCCGGTGTTATTCCGATCATCTTTGCGCAGTCGATCATGTTTGCACCATCAACACTGGCAAGTTTTTTCCCGAACAATGATTTCGTCGCGATGATAACATCTTATTTCACACCGGGAGCCTTAACTTACAATATCGTCTTCGGTATTGTGATTATCTTTTTCGCGTTCTTTTACACCGCCATTGTGATCAACCCTGTAGAGCTGGCAGACAATATGAAAAAGCAGGGCGGTTTTGTTCCCGGTATTCGCCCGGGCAAACGAACTGCGGACTATATTGACAAAGTACTGACACGAATAACTCTTCCGGGTGCGATATTCTTTGCGATTATCGCGATTATGCCGAACCTGCTCATTAGATATGCAGGTGTCACATTCCGTTTCGGCGGGACAAGTATCCTGATTGTTGTCGGTGTTGCGCTTGACACTCTTCAGCAGATGGAGTCGCATCTCATCATGCGCCATTACGACGGCTTTATGAAGAAGGGTCGTATCAGGGGGAGGTCGATGTAATGCTGGCTATTATTCTTGGACCTCCCGGATCGGGTAAGGGTACCCAGGCTGCAAAGCTTGCCGAGAAAAAAGGACTTGTGCATCTCTCGACAGGAGACATTCTTCGCAATGCAGTGAAGAATGAGACTGAACTTGGATTGAAGGCGAAGTCATATATGGATGCGGGTGATCTGGTGCCTGATGACTTGATACTCGGTATTATCAAAGAGCG
The DNA here is from genome assembly GCA_024275215.1 of Candidatus Zixiibacteriota bacterium. Taxonomy (GTDB): domain Bacteria; phylum Zixibacteria; class MSB-5A5; order JAABVY01; family JAHJOQ01; genus JAJRZO01. The sequence continues at coordinate 885 of JAJRZO010000124.1, forward strand.
CATTGAGAGCAACAATAATGTCTTGTTTGACGGCTTTCCGAGAACAGTACCGCAGGCTGAAGGGCTTGATTTAATGCTTGCCGAGACAGGCTCCGGCATCAATGTTGTTCTTGATCTCGATGTGTCGGATCAGGAAGTTATAAATCGTCTTTCCGGAAGATATTTTTGTTCATCATGTCAGGCAACATACAACTATCCGAACAAACTTCCGAAGCGAGAAGGTGTTTGTGACAAGTGTGGAATCGCCCTGTCAAAACGGAAGGATGATACTGAGGAAGTCGTAAAGAACAGATTGAATGTATACAAGGAATTAACACAGCCATTGCAGGACTACTACAAGAAGCAGGGTCTGCTCAAGACTGTCAACGGAGAAGGGAATATTGAGGCTGTATTTAACGATCTGGTCTCAATACTTGACAGTATAAAAACTGGCTGAAGATGATTGAGCTTAAGACGAATGAAGAAATCGAGCGAATGCGTGTGGCTGGTAATATCGTTGCCAGAACGCTTGATCTGATTGGAGAGGAGATTAGACCGGGAATAACAACTGAGGAACTCGATGAGATAGCCGAGCGTTATATTCGTTCGCAGGGCGCGGAGCCTGCGTTTTTAGGATACCACGGCTACCCCAAGTCCATTTGCGTGTCCATTGATGACGAGGTCGTTCACGGTATTCCATCGAAGGAGCGCAAGATAAGGAAAGGTCAGATAGTCTCGGTTGATGTTGGAAGTTTTATAGATGGTTTTAATGGCGATTCTGCGAGAACTTATGCAATCGGAGAAATCGACTCTGAAGCGAGAAAATTGCTGGAAGTAACGAAAACAGCACTTGAGAAAGGAATTAGCAAGGCCCTGAACGGCAACAGGCTCGGAGACATATCGTCCGCAATTCAGAAAACGGCTGAGGAGGCTGGATTCAGTGTTGTGAAAGACCTGGTTGGACACGGAATTGGCCGAAAAATGCATGAAGATCCGCAGGTCCCGAACTATGGCGTTGCCGGTCACGGTGTGTTGCTCAAGACAGGCATGGTGATCGCGATTGAACCGATGGTGAACGCTGGAGGTTTTGAGGTCAGGACCAAACCCGATAACTGGACAGTTGTGACGGCTGATGGATCACGATCTGCTCATTTTGAGCATACTGTCGCTATAACTGACAACGGACCAAGGATAATGTCACTATAATATGGCTAAGCAGGAAACAATTCAGGTAGAAGGCAAAGTTGTTGAGCCTTTGCCGAACGCTATGTTCAGAGTCGAGTTGGAGAACGGACACAAAGTTCTTGCACATATTTCCGGCAAAATGAGAATGCACTATATTAAAATACTTCCCGGAGACAGAGTGACTGTGGAACTCTCTCCGTATGATTTGAGCAGAGGCAGAATAACATATCGTTATAAATAGATATGAGGTTGATATGAAAGTTAATTCATCTGTAAAAAAGCGTTGTGAGCACTGTAAGATTATCAAGCGCAGAGGTGTCGTGAGAGTGATCTGCAAGAACCCTCGTCATAAACAGAGACAGGGCTAAGGAGGAAATGTGGCTCGTTTAGCAGGCGTCGATTTGCCAAGAGACAAGAGAGTTGAAATCGCTCTGACATATATCTATGGAATCGGTCTTACGACTTCCAAAGCTATTCTGAAAAAAAGCGGGATCAATCCCGATACGCGTGTGCATTCACTCTCGGATGAGGACGTCGCAAAACTGAGGTCTGTAATCGAGTCTGATTACAGAGTCGAGGGTGTACTGCGTAGTGAAGTGGCGATGAATATCAAGCGACTCATCGACATCGGCTCATACCGAGGTCTTCGGCATCGCCGCGGTCTTCCGCTTCGTGGACAGAGGACCAAGACCAACGCGCGCACCCGGAAGGGACCGAAGAAAACTGTCGGTGGAAAGAAGAGAGCTCCATCGCCGAAGTAATTGAATATTTTCGATTTATCATTATGAGGAGATTCTGTGGCGGATCCTAAACGCAAACGTAGCAAGAAAAAGACAAAGCGCGCAGATGCGCATGGTGTCGCACACATCAAAGCGACATTCAACAATACTATTGTCTGCATAACAGATACCAATGGCAATGTCCTCTCGTGGGCATCGGCTGGCAAGGCCGGGTTCAAAGGCTCCAAGAAGAGCACACCGTTCGCGGCACAGCTTGCAGCAACATCGACTGCCAAAGAGGCTATGGACATGGGTGTCAGGAATGTGGAAGTCTGGGTGAAAGGTCCCGGATCAGGCCGTGAGGCTGCTATCAGATCGTTGCAGGCAGCCGGGCTTGATATTTCCTTCATAAAGGATGTCACTCCAATTCCGCACAACGGATGCCGTCCACCCAAGAGAAGGAGAGTCTGATCCTATGGCGAGATATACTGGCCCTGTCTGCAAACAGTGCAGGCGAGAGGGAGAGAAGCTGTTCCTGAAGGGCAGCCGGTGTTATGGCAAGAAATGCTCGTTTGAACGAAGAGAGTATGGGCCGGGACAGCATGGCAACTCAAGGCGTAGAAGGAAAACCTCCGGATACGGTACTCAGTTGCGCGAAAAACAGAAAGTTCGTCGAATATATGGCATTCTTGAGAAGCAGTTTCATAACTACTATCTAAAGGCTGCGAGAGCCAAAGGTGTTACATGTGAAAACCTCCTGGCTTTTCTTGAAAGACGACTCGATAATTTTGTGTACAGACTTGGCTTTGCACCGTCTCGCGCTTCTGCAAGGCAACTGGTGCTTCATCGACATTTCACGGTCAATAACAGACTCGTTGATATACCGTCTTACAGTCTCAAGGCTGGTGATGTTGTGAAAGTGCGAGACAAGTCAAAGAATCTCGATATAATTCATTCTGCTCTCAAAGATGCAGACAGATCGGCTGATATACCATGGCTCCGCCTGAACAAGGCTGCCTTGGAGGGTGAACTGCTTGAGGTGCCGAAACGCGCAGATATTCCTGTGATAGCATCAGAGCAGCTTATCGTGGAGCTTTACTCCAAGTAGGGCAAGGGAGACAGATTCATGAAATGGAAGAATCTTCAGATGCCGAGAGAAGTGGTCAGGGAAGAAACCGAAGACCCGCGATTTTTCGGCAGATTTGTTATGGAGCCACTTGAGCGTGGTTTTGGAAATACGATCGGTAACGCTCTCAGACGAGTGTTGCTTTCCTCGTTGCAAGGCTCTGCTGTGGTTTCGCTCAGGATCGAAGGCGTCCCTCATGAGTTCTCGACTGTCAAAGGTGTTTATGAAGATGTCACTGACATCGTTTTGAACATCCAGAAGCTGTGGGTGAAGCTGGACTCCGACGAAATGAAAACCATGACGCTCGAATGCAAGGGCAAGGGTAAGTATTCAGCGAAAGACATTCAATGTCCGCCGGAGATCGAGATCACCAATCCCGATCAGCATATTGTGGAGTTGACCGATGATGTCACGTTGAAGATCGAGATGGATGTTGATACTGGTCGCAGTTATGTGCTCGCTGACCATAACAAGCGCCCTGATGCTCCCAAGGGAACGATTTTTGTCGATTCGCTTTTCTCGCCGGTGATAAACGTCAATTATTCAGTTGAGAACACACGAATCGGTCAGAAGACGGATTATGACAGACTGACTCTTGAGGTGAAGACCAATGGCATTCTTGAACCGGAAGAAGCGGTCGGATTCGGCGCGAAACTGCTCAAA
>JAJRZO010000125.1 GCA_024275215.1 Candidatus Zixiibacteriota bacterium
AATATTTTTCCGGTATTTCCATAGGTTTTGAAAAATACAGTTGGCTCGACCTTGGCAGATTCAAACCGATCAGGACTTCAACCGTACAGCCGACCCTCATGCTGACATTTTATGAAAAGCACGCCTACAATCCATCATCAACTAAACTCGATATTGCGCTGCCAATATCAGTTGAACCCGAGTCTTTCAGTCGTTACAGGAGCGACGAGAAAGTAAGCGAGTACTGGGCACACAGCCTTGCAACATCAATTGCGAAAGACCAGGCAGATAAGGCGAAAGGTTTGATAAATATAAGTGTGCCAATCAGATTCCCGAAGCTTATCAAGAGCCTTATAGGCGAAGGCGGCGCAGGACTTCGAGTAACCGGATCATACAGAGTAAGTTTTGACGGCAGAAGCCAGTGGGATGACAGGACACAGGTAGCAACATACAAGCAAAGCAAGTTCCCGTCGCTCAATATGGAGCAGATTTCTCGTTTCAAGATATCCGGCACGATCGGTTCCAAGATCGAAGTGAAAGTGGATCAGGACTCGAAACGACAAGCCGATCTCGACAATCGCATACAAATTCGCTACAAAGGCACTGATGATGATATTGTCCAGACTATTGAAGCGGGAAACACAAATCTGTCACTTCCGAACACACAATTTGTCGGTTATTCTCAGAGAGTACAGGGGCTTTTTGGAATCAAAGCCACTGCACAACTCGGCAATCTCGGCATGACTGTAATTACATCGCAGGAAAAAGGAAACACCGAAAAATCAAGTTTTACTGCCGGAGCAAGCCAGAGTGTTACATACATCAGAGATTATGAATATCTGAAAAACACATTCTTTGATCTCGGAACGATCTATTACGGGCAACCGGGCGCATCGCCCGACACTTTCGATTTTATAGTCGGTGAAGATAGCATTGTCAATTTTCGATTGTTTATCAGTGAAACCGACGATCAGAGGTATATCATTTCACCTGGCACAGCGTATGTTGACCCAGACAATCCCGACGCATATGTTGATGAAGAAGTAACAACCACATGGCGGGAGATCGATAAGAATGACTATTATGTCTATAACAAAGAGCTTTATCTTGAGATGCGCAAGAGTATGCCTACAGGGCGCGATATTGCTTACTGGGCTGAAGTCCAAAGAAATGGTGTCAGATTCCAATATGGCGATATTTCCTCTAATACAGATAACTACAGTCTCAAGCTTATCAAGAGAGCGAATCCACTTTCAAAATACAAAACATTCCGCTACGAGTGGAAAAACATCTACTCACTGCGGGCAAGAGATGTTGACCCTGACGGATTGGATGTACAGATATTCAAGGGAGAAAAAGGTTCCGAGGGCATTGAGAATGCAAACCTCGATCATCTTGATGGCACTCCATATATCGAGATTATGGGGCTTGACAAACTCGATCTGAATGGTAACCCAAATCCCGATGGGCTTTTCGACATAAATGAGAATACTGTATTCCTCGACAGGGGTTATTTGATCTTCCCGACCCGTGAGCCATTCCGCAATCCTGCTTTGGGTGCAGACACAGTACCGGAGATATACACTGAAGATAATTATACTAATATGCAGAAGAAGTCGAAATACTATCTCGCTATCAAACTCAAGCAGAAACAGACCGAATTCAGCCTCGGCAAAATTAATATCATCGAGGGATCGGAAGTCGTGATGCTCAATGGACGACGGCTTTCGAAAGACAAAGATTACACGATTTACTACGACCTTGGAAGGATTATCTTCAAGAGTGATGAAGCTCTCGATCCGAATGCGAATGTGACAATCGATTTCGAATATCAGCCGTTTATTTCATCGGAGAAAAAATCGCTGTTCGGTGCGCGACTCGAATATGTGCTCTCCAAGAATTCAAAAATCGGCACAACATTACTCTACAAGACTGAGAAATCGACCGACAGAAAACCGAAAATCGGTCAGGAAGAATCAAAGTATATGGTCTGGGATTCGGACTTCACAACAAGTTTCGAGTTTCCACTCCTGACTAATCTGTTCGACGCACTGCCCCTGATCGAAGCTACAACACCATCGCGAGTAAGTGTTTCTGGTGAACTGGCTCAAAGCCTTCCAAATCCGAATGTCCGGGGAGAGGCGTATGTAGATGATTTCGAAGGGTCAAAAGAAGCATTCAACCTTAGCGTCCTGCGGCATGTATGGACAAAATCGTCTCCGCCGGTTCCGGGAACAGGTTTTTACACTGATGAGACCTCCAATCCACGGGGCAGGATAATCTGGTATAACCCGTACAACGAAATTCCGGTGACTGATATCTGGGACCGTGATGTTCGGGATAAAGACAACAGGGCACATATCCTGGTGCTCCGTTTCACACCCACAAAGGCAGATGCGACAACATTCGATTCAAATTCATGGGCCGGTATCATGAGGCCGATCAGTCGGGGAGCCTGGGATCAGTCTAATGCTCAATTCCTCGAAATCAGAATGTTGAAACCATCCGGTGAAGGCCAATTGAGAATCGATCTTGGGGAAATCTCAGAGGATATTGATAATGACCAGAAACTCGACACTGAAGACCGGCCACCTCTCAATTATATTCTGGATGAAGGTGAGGATACAGGTTTGGATAACTGGACCGACTCTCAAGAAAAGGATAGTATCGCCAGCTCTGAATGGTTCTCTCCTTCTGACCCCTCTGGTGATAACTGGGAATACAGCGACAAGGACCCTGACAATTACGAACAGATTAACGGAACTCAGGGAAATGCAAACGATCCGGGCAAAGGATATCTGCCTGATACCGAGGATATCAATGGAGACAAGACTTTAAACCCGGTCAACGCATACTTTGAGTTTATTCTCGACTTCAAAAACCAAAGCAAATATCTCGTCAAGGGATCAGAAAAACAATCCGAGGTCTTTCACGAGGGTACCTGGGTTACATACAGATTTCCGCTGACTGATTTCGACAATGCCATAAATGTCGAGAACTGGAAGAGAATCACATTTGCACGGTTGATTATGACCGGTGCCCAGGATACCACTTACCTGAAAATAGCGTCCATTGAACTTGTCTCGACAAGATGGCTCGTACAGCCGTTAAGGTACAGCATGACTGAGTCAGGTGACTTTATTCCAGACTCGATGATTACGGAATCCTATCCAGACACTGTAGGTGCCAAGCTTGAAGTTGCAGTGATCAACACCGAGGAAAACAGCGACATTTACGAGCCTCCACCAGATGTTGAAGGTTATTACGACAGGATCAACGAGACTCGCGAGAAGGAGCAGTCACTCCTGCTCAAGTATACGAATCTGAGACAGGGAGTAGCTGGAATCGCGGAAAGGATATTATTCAGGGGTGAAAATTTCGCCGGCTACAAGCGTGTCAAGATGTACGTTCACAGTGACACTACAGACCCCTCGACAAAATTAGTTTTCCGAATGGGAAGAGATTCTCTGAATTACTACGAATACATCACTGAACTTTATGGCGATCAGAAATGGGATCAACGAGGGTGGGTTGACATTGATCTTGATGCTATGACACATGTCAAGGATGAACTCAACCAGATTCAGGATACTCTGCCGACCAGAAAAACACTGCGAATAGGCAAATACGGTATCAGGGGCAGTCCCCGGCTGACAAACATAATCTATCTCGCTGTCGGTGTGGAGCGGGATATCCCTGCATCACCGGATGAATATGATCCGAATGATCTCGTATCTGGTGAAATATGGCTGGATGAATTGAGGGTGACCGATGTTCGGCGTGACAAAGGCGTTGCCAAAAGAATCGGCGTCACTACGAATATCTCGGATGTTGGCTCATTTACGGTCACATACCGAAAAACGGATCAGTATTTCAGGCAATTGACAGCCGGAAACAGAAATAATCTCGGAGCTGGGAAGGAGGATGAGGCTGTTTCAGTTGCCGCGAGTTTCAGTCTCAACAAACTGCTTCCTCCCAAGTGGGGCGCGAGGTTGCCTGTCTCATATTCATGGTCGCGGAATACTTCTTTGCCGAGATTGAAGTCGCGCTCTGATATTGTCATAACTGATGAGGACAAAGAAGCTGAGACAACGAGAAGTTATTCTTCACGATTCAGTATCTCCTCCAAGTTTCAGAGAAAAACAAACAACTGGTTCTGGAATCTTACTCTGAATAACATCGGCACAAGTTTCTCGTATTCTTCCACCCACTCAAAATCTCCGAATCAGCCATATTCGATGAGCGAAAGCTACACAGCACAGGCAAACTATGCGCTTTCAACCAAGAAAAAAACATTCAAAGTATTCACATGGACCAGATTCATACCATTCTTCCCAAGCGCAATATCAAATACCGAGATGGGTTATTTCCCCAAGAGATTGACATTCAAGGGAAAT
>JAJRZO010000126.1 GCA_024275215.1 Candidatus Zixiibacteriota bacterium
AGTGTCGAAAAATGGCGCCTCTGTCAATGTTGTCGCGAGCCCGAACCATCCCCAGTAATAGTTGGAGTCAATCTCTGTCGCACGCCTGTAGTAGTACTTCTGTTCAGAAGATTCATTGAAACTTCGACCGTACAAGTATGAATTCATCGCGGAATTAGAGTCAGATTTGTATCGTTCTCTGAACCTGATTTTCATCAGATCCATCATGTCAAATCTGTAATAGAGGTCTTGTAATGAGCGCGCGAGTTCAGTCGAGTTTGGATACTGCTTCATGTATCGATCATAAATTGTTCTCACAGCCTCGAAACTGAATACGCCATCCTCTTCCTGAAGATGCGCACGAATTGCTCGATCACATTCAATTGATGGTTGGTCTTTTTTGTATATTCCAGCGGTCAGGTCATAAGCCGCATCGGCATTGTCTGTGTTTTTCTTATCACACGACAATGTTGCCAGTAAGAACGTTGCAACGATGCAGACCGCAACTCTTTTCATAGATTCTCCGCAGTGTGACATCTATGCAGGGAAATCGACTTTGGCGAACCAGTCGATCCTGATGTCCGGGAAGATGTCGTCCTGCTTCTTGATGTCTCCAAGGTATGTCCAGTCAGAATCGGACAACTGTTTCCCATTGGCGTATCTGTCCGCCATCTCCGCCAGTTTGACGAACGCATCGTGATGTTCGGCGAGACGCATTTCGGCGTAATCGCGTGCAGCCCATGTCGAAATCAGGAATTGCCAGTCTGAGGCCGCTTCGAGCATCAGTTCGCGCGCAGCCTGTTTAAGTATATCCTGCAACTCATTGTCAGCGCGGTCGCCATAGTTGCGCGCGAGTTCGGACATCTTAGCCTCATCTTCGTAGATATGCTTCCATGTCCATTCTGTCCATTCGTTCAGCCAGATATAATGATAGCCGCCTTCACCCCATGATCCTTCAGGTATCGAGATGACATCAGTCGGTCTGTGCTGATCGAGGTATGCCGAGCAGGTTGTTAACTCGACATCGGGTGAAGAGTGGATTTCACGCATGACTTGTCCAAGGAACTGTACGCCCTCGAACCACCAGTGTCCGAACAACTCGGCATCGAACGGCGCACTCAGGATTCCGAACTTGCCGGTTGTTTTATGATAACCCTTGAGAATATCAGTGATGAGTCCGGCGAAGTGGGACGCATTCTCCGGAACTCTCGACATCGCCATGTCGGGATCGTATTCGAGCTTATCGGCGAGATCACTTTTGGGCGATGTCACCCGCCAGTATCTGTGACCGCCGGGGAAATGCTTCTTGTGGAAATCGAGATAGTTGCCGTCACCCGGATAACCATGCTCGCCTGACCAGACCTGAAGCCCTGTGTCAGGATCGCGAGTGAAGATCGCTACAGGCTTTTTGCCTTCAACTGCCGATGATACCAAATGCAATTCCTGTGGATAGCGCGTCTTGTCCTCGCCTCTCGGTTCGTATGATTTCTCGAACTGTCCCCACAGTTTTTGCAAAGCCTCGAAACGGTCGATGTATACGCCGATCGCCTTCCCGCCCTTCAGGAGAGATGAATCGACTATGAAGTATTCGAGACCATTCTCAGAAAGGAATTCCTCGACGCCTTTGCGCATGTAAGCATCCTGACCAATATTCGACTTGACTGGTGGCGACCATTCATATCTCGGTCTGTATGCGCATTCAGGCAGCCAGATGCCTCTCGGCTTCCGTCCGAAATATCGATTGTAGGATTCAACTGCCTGCTTCACCTGTGCCTGAATAGTAGTGTCGTGAGACAGGAGCGGCATGTAACCATGAGTCGCACCGCATGTCATTATTTCGATATGATCTTCGTCCTGCAATCGTTTGAATTCGGAAATAATATCGCCGTTGTATCTTTCATCGAAATTGATCTTGGCATTGGTGAAAAAATCGCGCCATCCTTCCGCAAGCGCAGCCATTGAATCACGACCATGACGGGCGAATGTGTCTCTGTCCTCAATCGCAGCCTTGATTTTGGTGTCGAGGTAGTCGCGGAATTCTTTCTTAAAAGTATCATGTGCGAGTTGCTCGCAGAGCACCGGTGAAATACCTATAGTGATATGAGGATTGATACCTTCCGAGATGAGTTGGTTGAGCATCATAAGTATTGGTACATAAGTTTCCGATGCTGCTTCCACAAGCCAGTCGGTGCCGTGGGGCCAGCGACCATGCGACAGCACATAGGGGAGATGCGAATGCAGTATAAATGTAAATGCGCCCAAAGGTTTTTCAGCCATTATCAGCCCTTTCAGGTCAGTGTGGTCAGAATCGACAGGTCATTTTTCTTCGCCATTTTCACGCTCTACTCCGAATCCGATCACACGATCTTCCTGACCGGAAATATTGACCTGGCCGAACTTGGTCTCGAAGTTTTTCATCGCCATTTCGAGCGTTTTCTGAAGTCCTTTCGCAGTTGCCGGATTCAGAATTACCCTGGCATGTATCTTCGCCTTGGTCATTCCGGGTGAGAAGCGAGCGAAATCAAGGATAAATTCATTTGGGGTAAAGTTGATGATAGGCACATTCGAGTAGACCTCATCCGGTATAGAGTCGCCAAGCTGTACCTGTATTTTCTGCATGGATTGTCTTTGCATCGGAAAATCCTCCTTGGAGTTTTCGTGCAATTTGAATATAATTGCTCGCAAAGTCAAGGGGAAAGCCTGTGTTGCGAGAGTTAGATTCTATTGTCAATGCGAATGATAGAAGTGAGAGTAACAATTCTGTGGATGCAAAATGGTTGCACCGTCATTCCCGCGCAGGCGGGAATCCAG
>JAJRZO010000127.1 GCA_024275215.1 Candidatus Zixiibacteriota bacterium
ACCCATCTCGAATGCCAATGTCAGGATTCAAACATCCTCAATTCAGACACAAAGTGACGAGAATGGCTTGTTCTCGCTGGAATTGCCGAATCCCGGCACTTACAGGCTTAGAATATCACATATATCCTATGAACCTTACCAGATCGATATAGACCTTGGCGATCAGGATGTCAGTATATCGGTCTCATTGGTGGAACGTGTCTATATTACTGATGATGTCGTGGTCACTGCGACCCGGACGCCTTATCTGCTGAAAGATGTGCCTATCGCGACAGATGTTATCAAGAAAGATGAAATCAGCAGCACAGGAGCTACAACGGTCGACAGAGCGCTTGAATCAATGACCGGAGTCAATGTGGATCAAGGTTTCTCAGGTGCGGGGGTTTCTCTGAGAGGTATGGATCCTACAAGGGTTTTGGTATTACTGGACGGGGAGAGAATTGTTGGCCGTGTCCGTGGAACTATTGACCTGTCGCAACTCTCCTTGAGCAATGTCGAGCGGATCGAAGTTGTAAAGAGTGCAGGCTCTACTCTCTATGGATCAGATGCCATCGGAGGAGTTGTCAATATCATTACTGCTGATCCCGGTTCCGGAACAGGCATAACCGGATCATCAGAGTATAGCTCGTACAACACTTTTATTCAGACAGCAGATGCTCGGACAAATCTGAGCGACTGGGGTCTGGAGTTTGGGGGCAGGTTTTATCGTACGGATGGTTTTGATCTGATTAAAGAGACACCCCATACAAACGGGCTTGAGCGCATTCACAGTCTTAACCTGAACAGCAAAATTACTCGGAAACTTTCCCGGTCCATTCAAACAAAACTATCGGGGAATTTCTATGCCGAGAATAAGAAGTGGACAGAATCGGAATACCTGCCTCCCCGCACCTACAGCTATGATGATGACGAGAACAACTATCGGTACAGTGGATCAGCAAAGGTTTTGTACTATCCCAATCCTGCCACATACGTCGATGTCAATCTCTATGGAACTTTCTACGACCACAAATGGGAGAAGTTTTCCAGCGGTAATCTCCTCGATGAATCGAGAACAAAAGACCGTTTCAGTGAGATTTCGATTTTAGCAACTCACACTTACTCGCAGGGTCATGTCATTACAATGGGAGGAGATGTTCTGGCTCAGTCACTGGAGGGCGAATCAATTGTTGATGGAAAACAAAAAATATCAAGTGGCGATCTCTATGCTGAGTATGAATGGAAACCGATTGAGTCCATAGTTGTCTTACCCGGCGTCAGGTGGGAGACTCACTCGACTTTCGGGAATCATGTCACAGCATCGATAAATCTCATGGCAAACCCGCATCCTCGTCTAAGAATTCGTGCCTCCTACGGTGGAGGTTTCAGGGCGCCATCAATCAAAGAATTGTACTTCCGTTTTGATCACTCAGCCGCAGGTTATTTAATCGAGGGAGGAGTTGAAGATCTCCAGCCTGAGACATCTCTCAACACTACAGTGTCACTTGAATACAGCTACAAGGGCATAGGACTACATAGATTGACCTACTTCTACAATCACCTTAACAATCTGATAGATTTTGACAAAGTCGGTGAGAGTGCAACATACTGGCGTGGTATTTACCGTTATCAGAATGTTTTCAGTGCATACACAACTGGAATTGAATGGCAAAGCCAGATACGTCCGACCCGGAATCAATCTATCCTGATCTCATTTACTGTTCTTACAGCAAAAAATCTGCAAACAGGTTATTGGCTCCTGGGACGCCCCGGAAAAACCCTGAGTTTGAAATACTCTCTTAAACTTCCGCGATTCGGTACGACGATGACGGCATGGGGTAACTGGTATTCGGAGAGGCTGTGGACACCAATAGGTGCGCAAAACAACTTTGAATCGGACCTTTGGACGCCCACTCGTCGTACAATAAATCTAAGTTTGACGAAGCTGATATCCGACTCTTTCGAGGTGTTTGCGCGTGTCGAGAATATCTCTGATGATGTAAATGCGGAGTTCGGGTTCTGGCCCGGCAGAACATTCCATATTGGTCTGAAAGTAATTAGATGAGTATAGATGTACAGTGTTTATTATTCGTGTCAGGAGTGTAAAATGAAGCGAGTTTTTTTGTTAATCGGTCTGGTTCTGACAATGGGCTATTTTGTCAGCGGGTGTTCGAGTGACGATGATACAACCGGACCCGGCAACACTACACCGGGACCAAACACAACAGTGAGGGATGACTCGGATGATTTTTGGGTAACTCGGATTGATGCTACATCACAGGATGATTATACTTATTACAGTTTGGCCATGAAAGACACACTCGATTTAACTGCCGCAGAAGCTGATGAGTCAACAGATTGGGATCTGGCGTTTATGAGATCGGTCATCATCACTAATAGCGGTACTTCCGGACCGGGAAGTGTCCTTGCTGTCGATCTGACGGAGATCGGTGATTCGACCGGATTCAAGAATGTTACTTCTGCGAATGCCAACGCTGTCCAGCAGGATCAATGGCAATCCGATGGGCGGAATCTCGTGATGGATAATTATTATGTTTACAATCCACAGACCCACGAACTCGACATGACTAAATTTGTATACGCCATGCGGGATGCCGAGGGGCGATTCATGAAGGTTCAGTTTGTTGAGATATATGGTGGTGGAGCACCTCCCTCTATGGGAAGCTATGTCATCAGGTATGTTTACAATCCTTCCGGCACCGATCTGTCCGGACCGGGAATTACCGATACGATTGATGGTTCTGCCGGGATATTCTATTATGACTTTTCGAGTGGAACTGCAACAACTCCATCTGATCCGCAGAACTCGCTTGAATGGGATATCAAGGTGTCATCGTATGATGTGTTTCTTAACAGCTCTTTTTCAGGCATAGGGGATGCCGCCGCCAACCCTGCCCATTGGCTGATCGATATGGCTGACTCTACTGATTTTGATGCTTATTCAGAAGCGATCTCGGAACCGCAGGCGTATTTCCAGGATCAGGAAGGTTCGGTATTCACAGACTGGTATGACTATGACGGCACAACGCACACTTTGACGTCAAAGGGACATGTTTATCTGCTCAAGGCGGGGGACAGCACATACAAGCTTGAGATCGAGACCTGGTACGGTGATACCGGCGAGAGTGCCAACTATATCTTCCATTGGGAGCCGTTGTAGACAAGGGCGCTCAGGTATAGGTTCAGCATATCGATGAGGAAAACTATTGTTAATGTCATTCTGACGAATTAAGTAACGGTCCTGGAATCCCGGACCGGGTGCCGGATTAAGTTCGGCATGATAAATAGTCTGTTTTCACTTGCTTGCCGGGTCGCAAAGGGTGATGTCAAAATCGTCTGTACTGTGAGAAAATTGCCTGTCTCCGTTTACCCCATTGTTTCTTGTGGAAATTCCGGGGCGATCAAACAGATTGACAAACATCTCTGTTCTCGTTAAATATCGCATTGTGAAAACACACCATGCTATCGTAACTCTGATCCTGCTGTTTCTGCCGACTATAATACTTGCACAGGTTGATAGCGCTGATTCTTTGCTTGAATACCCGGTTGTTCCTGACAGTGCTCTTGCGGAAGCGTTGTATGGCATTAAACTGCTGCCCTCTGATCTTTCATTCAGAACTGACTATACTGATGTAGATTCATTCAGGCTTCCTGTTGTCGATATTTTGATGCAGAATCCAACCTCTATGATTACATTCGCCGGAGATTTGGCGGATACGCTTCTGGAGTCGCTCTCTTCCGATCATCCCGGGTCTGTAAAGCTTAGTGACTACCTGCTTAATTTTGACACACGGGATTTTGTGAAGCAGGATCCGCTGACATCCATAAACGGAGTTGTACCCTGGATTCAGCCTGAAGAACAGGTAACGCCGGTAGTGGAAGAACAATCTGTAATTCCATGCTTCATGGACTGTGCAAAGACAGGCTCAGGTAACGATCCCAACAGATCGATTGAGTTCAGGCTTGCGCTGCTGCGAAAATCGATGCAGGCACAAAAACAGGAGTGTGACTGGCTCTTTGGGCATTTGACGCAGAGCGAAAAGGCATTTCTGCGAGATACGTTTCCTGAGTTGATTCTTGAGGATGTTGAGAGCGAATTCAAGCCAGTCGATGTACTCGACAGCATACAGAAATATGAAGACAGTCTCTCGAAACGTTTCGTGACAATAGCCGAAAAGCTGATGAGTCCCGACACGGTTACTATAGTTTCTGACAGATTCAAGGATTCGCTGTATGTTCGATGGGATTATTCGACCTGGCTGTTTCGCAGTACAGAACGAGGGCTAAAGCAGTCAGTTCCACCGCTTCTTGATCATCTGCTCAGGAATTGTGGTTGCAGCGATGCTGAATTCCAATATGAAATTTCGACGCAGCAGGGCAAGATAGCTATCGGTGGCGTCGGTAGAAACATTTATGAAGGCAAGTATGTTTACATTCTCGATATTGGCGGGGATGACATTTACAACCTCGAGACAGTCGAAGCTCCACAGATAATATATGATATATCCGGAAACGATCAGTATAATGCCCTGACTGATTTCGCGATCGCGTCGGGTTTCTTCTATCCTGCTCTCCTGTATGATCTCGAGGGTGATGACATATACAACGGCAGGAATTTCTCACTCGGCTCCGGTCTGTTTTCATTTGGGATGCTGGTTGACAGTTTCGGCAATGATGTCTATCGGGGAGACACCCATACGCAGGGAGCCGGAACATTCGGACTCGGACTGCTGATAGACATGGGTGGGACAGACAATTACAACTGTGCGCTTTTCGGCCAGGCGTTTGCCGGTGTCAGGGGACTTGGATTCTTGTGCGACATCAACGGCAACGACATCTATGTTGCAGGCGGGAAGTACAAGGACTTTCTTCGCTACGATGATCATTATTTGTCGCTGTCGCAGGGATTTGCCTACGGTCTGAGACCCTGGATGTCGGGCGGTGTTGCGCTGCTTGTCGATTCATCCGGACACGATACATACATTTCGGACATATTCGGACAGGGATCATCATACTGGTATGCTCTCGGAATGTTAGTCGATCTCGCAGGCAATGATAAGTATCTTTCGTTTCAGTATGCCCAGGGAGTAGGGACACATCTCACACTCGGCATTCTGTTAGACAGGGAAGGCGACGATTACTATTTTTCCAAAGGCGTATCTCAGGGTTGTGGCCATGATCTGTCGGCGGGAATCCTGATCGATTACACAGGCAATGATACATATCAATCATACGATCTTTCTCAGGGAGCCGGTTCCGCCAATGGTTTCGGATGGCTTGTTGATTATCGCGGAAATGATTCATATCAGACTAAGAGCCGCCGAAATACTCAGGGTTATGGCAATCCCCGCAGGGATTATGGCTCAATAGGTGTATTCATGGATTTGATGGGGAAAGATGAATATATCGGTAACGGTTCAAACAATAACTATTGGATTATTGATTCGAAGTGGGGTATCGGAATGGATGTCGATTACTGGCAAGCCGATTCAGTCGGGGTGGGGAGATGATTAGATTTGTAACGGCGGCCATTGCGCTATTCTTTATTTGCGGTACTGCAAACGCCGAACTAAGCGAGACTGACCGAATTGTGGATTCATTGTTTCTCAGGGCGTCATCGGCGGAGATTGCAAATCAGTACATGGTCGAACCATCCCGTCAGGCGATAGCTGACATGGGAATCGATGCTGTTCCCCGACTTGTGACAAAACTATCGACCGAGGATGCGCGGGAACGACATGCTTTGGCGAACATATTCGGCAGAATAGGACCGCCTGCTGTTCCGGCGTTGATTGCTGCTCTTGATGATGACAACATTCATACACTTACAAATGCGGCGCGTTGTCTTGGTGAGATCGGGGACAAAGAAGCTACACCTGCACTGATAGCCTTATTTGATGACGACAATCACCTGTTGCGCTCGACGGCTGTAACAGCTGTCGGCAAATGTCGTGATTCAATGGCTGTATTGGATTGCATAAGAATGCTGTCGGACAGCGTCGAGACTGTGCGTAAATCCGCAGCAGTCGCACTCGGTCGCATCGCTCATGCGGATGCTTCAAATGCTCTGATCGATGCACTCGATGATGCTCATTTCTCGGTCAGGATGTCGGCTGTCAGGGCGCTTATAGACATCGGCGATGATTCCGGTGCGGAGTTGATCAAGCGCTATGACAACCTGACCAGTCTGGCGAAATCGTTGGCATTCGAGGTCTGGGCTGCCGAAAAGTATGAGGTTGCGACAAAGACTCTCAGGCGCGAGGTTAAATCAAAGGATCGCTTTACAAGAGGCTTTGCGATTGAAGCTCTGGCATCGATCAACCCCGATCTTTGTAGTAAAATCATTCGTGGTATGATTGCGGACGAAACGGATTTGTTTGTACTCTCCCGTATACATGATGCTGAGAAAATAATAGATAAATAGCAGTTTCCGCCGTTTTCCGGGGTGTTCATATCCTGACCTGACGTTTCAAATTGAATTCCTGTTGAACACCTGAAACAAACTTCTTGTGCCTCACACTTTTGACTCCACTTGTGTCGACTTCTGCCGATAATTCTCTTGAATGGAGAATAATGTGGAAGAATCTCATGTCTATTCGAGGGTCGAGAGAGAGAACAAACTGTTCACTCTTCCCGAAGTTCTCGCACAGGTTCTACAGGCAACAGAGGATCAAAACGCCACTGTAAGCAGCATAGCTCAGGTAGTTTCAAGAGATTTTGCGCTTACAGGGAAACTCCTCAAGGTCGCAAATTCCTCTTTTTATGGCAGGTCATCGGAAGTCCGCTCCATCAATGAGGCTGTGGGCGTTCTCGGGACGAGAACAGTGAAAGCCATTGCACTCTCCATATCTGTATACGACATGTGCAACAGACTCAAAACCCGCCTTGATATGAAAGACTTCTGGCGTCATTCACTTGAAATTGCTGTCTTGTCGGAACATATTGCCAAGTTCGTCAACTATGCTCATCCTGAGGAAGCATTTGTTGCCGGGTTGTTGCTTGATATTGGTATCCCGATCCTGGATGCCGCATTCCCGGACGAATATGAACAGGTCTGGCAGCATATCCAGAAAGGCAAGGACCTGTTGCAGGTTGAGGAATCTTTCCTCGGAACAAACCATACGAAGGTAGGAGCATTTCTAATGTCGAAATGGAGCTTCCCGAAAATCTATGGTGATTGTG
Source organism: Candidatus Zixiibacteriota bacterium (assembly GCA_024275215.1). Lineage (GTDB taxonomy): Bacteria > Zixibacteria > MSB-5A5 > JAABVY01 > JAHJOQ01 > JAJRZO01. The sequence goes on from JAJRZO010000127.1 coordinate 7,183, forward strand.
TCGAGGAACACCATCGCACATACGATTCTTCAGATGTGTCTGATGCCGATAAACTTGTCAGAATTGCAGGACTCGCATCGAGAGTTTCCAAATTTTCTATGTATGGTCCGATATACAGTGGGGTGAAGGATTTTGACACACGAAATACTTTGCTTGAAAGTTTCGGATTGTCGCCTGCGGAACTTGCCGACATAGATTCGAATTC
>JAJRZO010000128.1 GCA_024275215.1 Candidatus Zixiibacteriota bacterium
AGAGTAGTCCTGCGAGGCAATGTATAGAGATGATACTCGAAGAAAGCTTTCTCCTCGAATCCCGCGCCCGCCATAGTCTCCATTGTCATCATGTTCGCTTTCACCCTGCTATATGGCGGTGCCTGAGGTTTGATCACATTGACATCGCCGGCAATCAGCTTGAGTTTGGCATCGTCGTAGGTCGCACCTGTCCGGTTATCGACAGACACCCATCCGGACAGATCAAGTTGCTTGTCATCCGAAGACACTACTGCCACATATTCGGCGTGCCAGCTTATATTACGGGTCAGGTACGAGACCTCAGCCTTTTGCTTGCCTGAAATATTCGACTGCAGCTTCCACACCAGTGTCGGTCTGGTCACGAGTCCTTCAGGCAGTTTTTCGAATGAAACATCCGATATCCATTTCTGATCGATCAGCTTCACCCCGCCATCTCTGGTAAGCAGAGTAACATTGCCGCCATCGAATGCAAGAAGTTTTCCCGAATAGAACTTGCTCGCATCTCCGGCTGCAGCGGTGATCTCGATATCGCTGCCGATAAATTTCTGGAGAATCTTCGTCGCGCTAACGAGATCGTAACGATAGTTCTGTTCGAGCAGGACAGCATCATCAGGATGATCGATCAGCTTGAAATGCACCGATGTCGGATCGATCGAGGATGGAATATCCACGAATTCAAGTTCGAATTCGCCTTTCCTGAATTCGAGATCACGATTTTCTCTGACCAGACCAAGGTCCTGATTGTAAACTGTCAGTGCAACCTCGGCGTAAGCTGTGCCAGCAACACACAACAGGACAGTCAGGAACGAAGCCAGTTTCATTGCAATTTCCATATTCGCCTCCAATTTCGGACTTCTCTCACTTTCTTATACACACTACACCGGACTCACAGGTATATTCCCGTGTTATTTCACGATGGAAGTGTTCTAACTGTCACACAATAAGTTTCTTTTTCACATCACAGTGAACAAACACAAGTTATTACATTTCAACAAAAAAGAGAACATTTTGATTGCAGCATGATTTTACCTGGTATAATTTGAGTCCATGCCGGATGCAAAAGCGAAGTTTCTGGACCCTGTTCAATATATCAAGGGTGTCGGGCCGAAAAGAGCTGAAGTGCTCAAAACGGTTGGAGTGGAAACGGCCATTGACCTGTTAAGATATTTCCCCCGGAGATGGATCGATCGATCCAATATAACTCCATTCAGCGATCTGAAAGAGGGAGATCAGGTCTCGGCAGTCGGCAGAGTCGCCACTCACGGTATTCTCCGAGGTCGGAGGAATGTTTTTGAAGTGCTGCTTTCAGACGGGAAAGACTACCTTACTCTGACATGGTTCAAAGGACACAGATTTCTCAAGAACAGATTCAAACGCGATGATCTTATCGCGGTCTCCGGTACGGTGACACATTTCAACGGCCCCCAGATCGTACATCCTGAATTCGAGTTTCTCGCAAGCGAGGATGACACAGACGCACTCATTCATTCAGGTCGAATCATCCCTCTCTATCATACGACCGCCGAGCTGAAGACTGTCGGACTCGAAAGCAGAAGATTCAGACAAATCATCAAGACTGCGCTTGACATCTACGCGCCATCGATCGACGACTATCTTCCCGACCAGCTCCTGAAAGATAACAGACTGCTGCCGCTCAAGGATGCTCTTATCGGTATCCATTTCCCTGAGAATCAGAAACAACTCACAATGGCCCGCGAGCGATTGATATTCGATGAGATGTTCCTTCTCGAATTGAAGCTCGCCATTTCCAGACAAACTCTCAAGAAGGATCGCAAACCACACTCATATTCGGCGCCATCAAGACTTCTGACAGATTTTTACAAGTCTCTCCCCTTCACATTGACCAAAGATCAGAACAAGGCTATCGCGCAGATTCTCGAAGATATGCAGCGTTCCTCCCCAATGCACCGATTGCTGATGGGCGATGTCGGATCGGGAAAAACAATAGTAGCGTTAGCCTCGATGATTTTCGCTGTCGAGAATGGTTTGCAGGCGGCGATCATGGTTCCAACCGAGTTACTGGCCGAACAGCATGATCGCACAATCAGCGGCATGACTAAGAAGCTCGGAATCAAAACCGAACTTCTGACCGGATCGGTTTCAGACAAACGTTCCCGTTGCGAGAGAATCGCATCAGGCAAAGTCGATATCGTGACAGGTACGCATGCGCTTTTTTCCGAAGGAATAGAATTCAAGAATCTCGCGTTAGCTGTAATTGATGAGCAGCATCGTTTCGGTGTCAATCAACGGTTGAGATTCAAGAGAAAAGGACGGCATGCTGATTTGCTCGTGATGACCGCGACTCCGATACCACGATCGCTTGCCCTGACGGCGTACGGCGATCTCGACCTGACAGTCATCAGGAATCTCCCGCCCGGTCGAAAACCTGTCACTACAGCATGGCGCACTGAGGATAATAAATCTAAAGCGTATGAGTTCATCCGGTCGGAATGCGAAAAGGGGCGGCAGGCGTTCGTGGTCTTCCCTCTTGTCGAAGATTCAGAAAAAATGGACTTGCAATCAGCAGTGACGGCTTATGAAAACCTCCGCGACAATATTTTTCCTGAGTTGCGGATCGGTCTTATACACGGCAGAATGAGTGCCGAAGAACGAGATCGGATATCGAAAGGATTTCGCGATGGCGCTTTTGATATACTGGTAACTACAACTGTCATCGAAGTCGGGATTGACATACCAAACGCCTCAGTCATGCTCATCGAAAACGCGGAACGATTCGGCCTTTCGCAGCTCCATCAATTGCGCGGACGAATAGGAAGAGGTCCGGAAAAATCATACTGCATATTGATTTCATCGGCAGACCCGAGCGAAACCGCTGTAGAAAGACTTTCTGCGATAGTCTCATCATCAAATGGATTCGATATTGCCGAGACCGATCTGCGGCTGCGTGGCCCCGGCGAATTCCTCGGCTCCCGACAGCATGGGTTGCCGGAATTCAAACTTGCTGACATCGTAAGGGACTCCGCTATTCTCGAAGTTGCACGCAAATGCGCCTTTGACATTGTTTCAAAAAAAACTAAATTAACTACTGAAGAAATCAAGAAGTTGAGGGACGAAGCTGTCTCACTTTATGGACGGTCGTCTTTGTTTCTGACTTCAGGTTAAGCAGGGAATTATGACAGAATACGAACGACTTGAAAAAGCATCTCATCTTTCGCGTGAACTGGCGCGTGAGATCAAGTATCTGGTTGACAGCACGGAAGATTATGACTTGGTCCGTCTGGTAAAGAAAATTGAGGCCGAGTTGATGGATGTGCAACATAACATCAATCTGGCGTTACGAATCGTACATAGTGATTCTGGAGAATGATTATGAGCGACAATCCAAAGGAATCGTCAGTCGATCCCTATCTGTTGCAACTTCTGGTTTCGCTCGAAACTGCTGCAATGCAACAAATGGGGAAAATTCAGAGTCCGCTCACAGGAAAGATCGAAAGAAATATCGAGATCGCGAAAGCGACAATTGATATGCTGAGCATGCTGGAAAAGAAAACCGAGGGCAATCTTACTCCGGATGAAGACAGAATCCTCAAACGGACTTTGTATCAGCTCCGAATGAATTATGTCGATGAACTCAAAAGCGACAAGAAATCAGACACCTCCGTCGCAGATTCAGACAAGCAGGAGCAGCCTGATAAGTCAGGCACAGAAACCGAAAGCGATTCTGAAAGAAACAAACCAGAAGAATAAAATACGGAACAAATCAGGTCACAGCGCGTTAAAACGAATTGAGAAGTATCATTCTACTGCGACGACCGGCTCACCTGAATTGACCGTCCTGATATGATGGCAACGAACAGAATTCTGCATGACGATATCCAATTGAGATTCGGGGGCAACATGGTTGCAAACGAACCTCTTTCAAAACATACCACCTTAGGCGTGGGCGGCCCGGCATCAATCTATATTGAAGCACGCACAAAACAGGATATGATAGATGCCGTTTCGATATGCCGTAAGCACAATTCTGAGTACTTCGTTATCGGCGGCGGTTCAAATCTGCTCGTCTCCGATGATGGTTTCCACGGCGTGATTATACACTGTGCAATCGATCATTTCATTCAGGATGGCGACAGAATCACAGTCGGCGGCGGTTATGATCTCGACACATTCGTAGAGAAAACATGTGAGCTTGGTCTCGCTGGTGTTCAAATGCTTTCGGGAATCAAGGGCACAATTGGCGGTGCAATCTGCGGCAATGCAGGAGCTTATGGCGGTACAATTTCCGACCATTTCGAATCAGCAACGCTTCTGAATCATGCGTCGTACGTGCACAGCGAAGATAAATACTATTTTGAATTTTCATACCGTAACAGTATATTAAAACGCACACGTGAAGTAGTGCTTGAAGCGACATTTGCATTGACAACAGACGATGCGACGCAGCTTCAGAAAGAGCGACTCGATATTATTGAGAAAAGATCAAAAAGACATCCGAAGACAGATTGTTCGGCAGGATGTTTCTTCAGGAATATCGAGAAGCCGGATGAGAAATATGGTAAGCTGGCAGCCGGTCATCTCCTGGAAAAAGTCGGTGCAAAGAAATTGCGAGTCGGCAACGCAGGCGTTTATGAAAATCACGCCAATATCCTCGTAAACCTCGGGGGCGCCACTGCCGACGAAGTAAGAAGGCTCGCTATGGAGTTGAAAAAAATGGTCAAGGATCAATTCGGATACGATCTCAATGAAGAAATAACATATCTCGGCAATTTCAGATAAGGAGGCCTATCGGAATTCATTACCGTATAAAACC
>JAJRZO010000129.1 GCA_024275215.1 Candidatus Zixiibacteriota bacterium
GGAATTCTTGTATTTACGATTGATACGGCTTACTCAGCTCCCTGGTCGCTTTCATATATCACTGTGGATACGGCGGGTCAGCAGGAATTTCTGAACAGGGAACTTGGTGGCAGTGGCGAAGGAAAAACCTACATAGGGCCGTTTCAGGAATATGAGAAAGTCGTCTTTATTCCGTACGCCAAAGGGCTGTCAATGAACGGGCCGTATGGATTTACATACAGTATCTACTTCAGGCCTATCGGCGATGCTGACGCCTCGGAGTTTATCGACATCGATGACGCCATCTGGATCATCAACTATATCTTCAGTGGGGGGCCGGTTTCTGATCCGTTTGTCGCAATGGATGCAGACTGTTCTGGGCTTGTGGATATCGATGACGTCGTCTATCTCATTCAGTACATATTCTCCGGAGGCCCGCAGCCGTGCGGCGAGGGATTCTAATCAAGATCTTCTGAGAAATCAGCCAAGCGAGTGAGTTTGGAAAATGCGCAGTGTGTCGATAGGAACGATGTCAATTATCCTGTTTTTTTCGGCAATAAACTTTTCTTTCGCAAGTGAACTCAATTCTCTGGACTTGATCGAGTCTGCGTATGAAAGCGGCAGCATATCGGCGGGCGAGAGGATTATCTATCGTCTGATGACAGTCCGCGACCGCGAGAATCTTCCAAAGCAGTATCACAGCGACCTTCCATTGTATGACAAATGTGCTACAGAGATTTTCTTCGATGCTGTGACAAACTTTGAGAGTCTTACGCCTGAGCAGCAGCAAGCAGCGAAGGACTACATGTCACGACCATCGCGTATGTTCTCATACGATTCCCCCGATGGGTATTACAAGATTCACTACGACACTCTCGGGACACATGCAGTGCCTCTCGATGACAGCAACATCAATGGAATTCCTGACTTTGTGGAATGGCTTGCCGACTATGCAGATTCATCGTGGAAGTGTATTCACGAACATCTTGGCTACGATCTTCCACCTGTGGATGGCGGGGAAGGAGGCGATGACAAGTACGATATATATACTGAAAACATGGCATACTATGGATACTGCATGCCGGAGGGGTCGGGCTATGTCATGCCCAGCTATGTCTCGGTAAATTGCAATTTCTATGGATTCCCCGAAAATGATGATCCCGATGGCGACCAGAAAGGCGCTGCGAAGGTGACCGTGGCGCATGAGTATTTCCACGCTGTTCAATACGGTTATAACTCGCTGTCTTATGTATGGTACAAGGAAGTGTCATCGACATGGATGGAGGAAATCTGTTATCCTTTGACAAATGATAACTACAACTATTTCCCGTATTTTTTCCCCGTACCGCATTTCTCGCTGAATTCGACAACCAACAAGCATGAGTATGGAGCGTTTGTCTGGAACAGGTTTATAGATCAGTATTTTGACACTGTCGCAGTCAGGGAAGTCTGGGAGTGGATGCGCGACACTCAGGGAACTGATCCATACGATGCTCACGAGATTGTCCTGACTAATCGCGGATCATCTTTGACGGCTGCATATCTTGCATTCTGTGAGTGGAATTTTTTCACTGACGTCAGAGACGATGGCAATCACTACGAAGATGGTAATGAGTATTCCCAGATTGATATTATGCGAACTCACCTGTCGAATTGGTATCCGGTAGAAAACCAAACTCCGCCCGCAGTGAAACGGCCTGGTCAGCTTGGATGCAATTACATCATGTTCCAGGTACCGGATGATCCCGGCAACATGGCGATCTATTTCGACGGCGCCGATGGTTACAACTGGGTTGCTCAGATTATTATGAAACATCGTGGCGAGAACCTTTTTGAAACAGGTTCAATCGATCTCGATAGTGTGTCTGCTGGGTCTCTCTACGTTTACGATAGTCAACTCTACGAATATATCGTTTTGAATCCTGCTGTCTGCCAGACATCAGGAACGAGTCTTGACTATACATATTCAGCATATTGGCGGAGTCCTTTGCTTGAAGTTGATGTCGTAGCAGGTCCTGACACTCAGATGTATTCAGCGGCTGTGACGAGCGTCGCTTTCACAGTGCATAATACCGGCCAGGTGGCGGATGTGTTTGAATCAACCGCGAGTGACAATCTGGGCTGGTCTTTGAACGTAAATCCAGATCAGGTTTTTATTGATCGAGACGATTCTGCGGTTGTAACTGTAACAATAACATGTCCGCAGGGAACGCTGGATGGCGTTGTGAACGATATTGTCCTGACATCAGCATCGCAATCGAGTGTGAATGTGTGGGATGATGACACCCTGTCGGTAGAGGTCTTTCTTCAGCGTGGTGATGCAGATAACAGCAGCAATATTGATATCGATGATGTCGTCTATCTCATATCATATATTTTCTCAGGGGGACCTGCCCCACAGCCGGAACTCATGACCGGCGATGCAGATGATATGATCTGTGGCGAACCATTTAA
>JAJRZO010000130.1 GCA_024275215.1 Candidatus Zixiibacteriota bacterium
AGACTCCGTCAGTCGGAATATGAAATAGAAAACCGGATGGTACTCGAAGCTCGTGTGCTTGGAGATGACCGGCGCGACTGCATCTATGCGCTCAATGATGTCGTAGTCAGCCGAAGCGATGTCCGGATGATCAAACTTGCTCTATACTCTGACGATATCTACACCTGCTCGTATGCTGCGGATGGATTGATAATCGCAACTCCGACAGGTTCGACAGCGTATTCTCTCGCGGTTGGCGGGCCGATCCTGAATCCAAGAATGGACGCAATGATCGCATCGCCGATTGCACCGCATTCGCTGGCATCCCGGCCATTGATATTCAGCGCGGATGAAAATCTGATTCTCGAAATCGCGCCTGACACTGATCAGGCAATGATGACTGTTGATGGTCAGGTGTCGGTCAGTCTTAACGGGGGGGGCAGAATCAGAGTTAGAAAAGCTGATTATTATGTCAGCCTGATACGCTTTGAAGAGAATTCATTCTATGGAATCCTGCAATCAAAGTTGCACTGGGGTGTTCTTCCTGCAGGAGAAACTCCCGAAGATCAATTCAGTGATTGAACAATATTCCACTAAATCGGTCTAATGTATTAACATAACGAATCGCTCGTTTTAGCACTATTTGTATTGACATATTCAGGTGTTACGCTTTCTTATTGGTGTTACCCCACCGCCTCCTTTGTGTTGCATACGGGGGATTATGATGAAAAAGAACTTTTTCACAACAGTTGCCGCCATGATCCTGGTGGCTTCGGTGTTTTTCGCCACCACGGCTTTTGGAACGAATCGTATCATTGTCAAACTGACGACCGGTACTAATACGGCTTCTTCTGTCAATTACGAGGCTGCTATCGAGAGGCTGGAACAGACGGGAAGGATCAGCGCCGAGGGTTCACTTTTCGCTGAGAAAACACATGTGGCGCGTCAGTCGTCGTCCATGACTGGGGGAACGTTCTCCTACGACAAATATCGTATACTGATTATTGATGATGATACCCAGCTTGATGATGTGCTGGCGACCCTGAATGCGTCTTCGGATGTTGAGTATGCAGAGCCGGATTATCCGATTGAATTATTCGATATTCCCAATGATCCATACCTTGCGGACCAGTGGGGCTTGCGTAACACCGGACAGTCATATTTTGGTATCGAACGCGTAGATGGATATTTCAATGACTATCTTGTGCAGAAACAGGGAACTGCCGGGGCTGACATTCATTTGACTTCGATATGGAATAATGGAAGTCAATCTTATGCGCCGCTCCTGTGTATTATTGATACCGGACTTGATACTGATCATCCTGATATAATCAGCAATCTCTGGTCGAATCCCGGCGAGATACCGGACAACGGCATCGATGACGATCACAACGGCTATGTCGATGATGTGCTTGGATGGGATTTCTCGGGTGATACGAGTTTTCTCGGTATGGAGATGCCTGAAGACAACGATGTCGGTGATTCGGTTGGGCATGGTACGCATGTTGCCGGAATCATTGCCGCTACGCCCGACAATGGAATCGGTATTGCAGGTATTTGTGGCAACGCGAGGATTGTCATGCTGAAAATATTCCCGAACGGGCTGATGAGCGTTGCTGCAAAAGCTATTTTTTATGCGACTGACATTGGCGCCGAAGTGATAAACATGAGCTGGGGAAGCCCGTTTCGGTCGCGGTTGCTCCTTGAAGCTGTTACCTATGCTCGCTCGCATGGAGTGCTTCCGGTTGCCGCCTCCGGCAATTTTGGTGACGAATCCATGTTATTTCCGGCATCGTATGATGGCGTGCTTACTGTTGGCGCGAGCAATTCTCTTGATGAAGTGACGTATTTCTCATCGTATGGTGACTGGGTGGAAATCGTCGCGCCTGGGAGGGACATTCTATCTTTGCGAGCTGCTGGAACGGACATGTATGCGCCGGGTGGCGAACCGGATATCAGGATAATCGACGATTACTATTATCTCTCTGACGGCACCAGCATGGCTGCGCCTCATGTGGTGGGTGCTGCCGGTGTTCTCCTTTCATATTCTCCTGGATTGTCTCCTGACCAATTGCAGGATTTGCTGACTGGCGGTGCTGATGACATTATCTATCCGTACGGTGATACTGACTCTGTTTTTATCGGTTGGGATCGATACTCCGGTTATGGAAGGCTGAATATCGAGGCGTCGGTTGCATTGCTAAGCGGTACCAGAGCGAAAATTCTGTCACCCTATCAGGGAGAAATTATCACGGCAGATTTTAGTGTGTCGGGAACAGCTTATGCGGAGTCTGCTGAAAACTATTCGCTTGAAATCAGCAAGTCGGATGATCTTGTGAACTGGGAGGAAATAGAAACAGGGTTTGCCAACGTTACATCCGGCTGGCTCGGTACGCTAAGCACGAGCGGCAAGACCGGAAACTACACTCTGAGATTAAGCATCGGCGATGAGATTACTGATTATTCGAGAGTGATTCTTGCTCCCGAACGGCGTTTTGAAATAACTTCTCCGGCACAAAATGAAAGTGTAGACCTGTTTCTGGTTGTTCGTGGCTCTGTTGTCGATCCTGAATTCGATTCGTATGATGTTCTCCTGAAATCGGATGATGCGGGTTCTCAGTGGGAAAAAGTCTACTCATCGACGAGACTCGTTTCTGATTCAGTATTGTGTAAGTTGTCTCTCGGTCCGTTCCGTCCCGGTGACTATACTCTCAGAGTAGTGATGCACACTCTTACTGACGATGTTACCGCTGATATTAGTCTGATTATAAATGACAGGATGGTCGGCAATTTCCCCCAGCCTGCGCCACTTGACGGTGATATTCATTTTGCCTCGACAGTGGCGGATATCGATGGTGACAACAGTCCGGAAGTCATCATCACATCGAGGAAAGGCGTTGCCGTGTTTCGATCTGACGGGACGCCATTCTGTTGCGGATGGCCGAATCAGTTCGGGGTCGATTGCATAGGTGCTCCCGCTGTGGCGGATGTTAATCAGGATGGTCTGGATGAGATCGCATTCTGCAGTGAGTTGGGATTCAACCTTTTTGATGCGTATGGTGCGCGTGTCGATAGTTTCCCCAAAACGAGACCCACAGGATTGACACACGGCTACTATCCAACTACATTGCTGGCGGACATTGATCTTGATGGCAGAGATGAGATGTTGTGGATTGCCATAAACGGTATCGTTTACGCTTATCGCGCAAATGGCGAGTCCTATTTTGCAAGTCTCGGTGGGCAATTTGCAGATACACGTGCCGGACTTTTCTCCGGTTCAATGATCCCATTCGTGTTTTGTGTTGATTTCGGGAATGACAACCAGCCTGAGATCGTCAGTGGTTTTGAGTCTGCAAATCGAGGCGGAATCTATGTCTGGCAAGCCTCAAACGGTCAGCCCCGATTAGGTCACAGTGTGCCTCAGATTGCCGAGTTTGGCAAGATACGCGGAGCCTGTATTGCTGATTTCGATCTTGATGGCGAGTATGATATCGCTGTCGTTGGTCGGACAATGACTGATACTTTATTTGCTGCGATTATGACTGTGGACGGCGAATATCTTCCC
>JAJRZO010000131.1 GCA_024275215.1 Candidatus Zixiibacteriota bacterium
CCATTTTTCGACACGACGGGAGCGATAAAAGCGCACTTGAAAGCCGCTATGATCGACAACACTCAGCCCCAGCCGTTCAATTTTCTCGGCAACATATACCGGAATCGCGGAGACCTTGATAGCGCGCTTTTCTTTTTCGACCTTCTCGCTCAGACCCAGCCAGACAATGCTCAGGCTATGTCTCCAAAGCTGAAAATTCTTATATCTCAAAAAAGATTCGATGAAGCAGAGGATTTTGCCGGAGAATTCCTCAACAGAAATCCGGGTAATCCTGTTGCGATGCTCGAATTGGCTGATGTCTTTGAGGCTAAAAGAGACTTCAAAAACGCTGTTAAACAGTTATACAATGCGGCAAAGAACCCTCGTTTCAAGGATGATGCCTATCATCGTCTGTTGGTGACATTCTGCAGGATGGGACTGCCTGACTCGGCATATTCGGTGCTGCAGACTGCAATAATGGATGGTTACACCGATCACAGATCACTGTTGTATGATCCGCAGCTTACACCATTGAGAAATCTTCCGGCGTTTGAGCCGATGAAGACGGTGATCGTAAGCGGTATCGATTCATTGAGAATCGAACGCGAGACGACAAGGGCGAGAGATAGAGACTCTCGCAAAAAGCAGGTGCTTAGTAAAAAGATCGCTACCGATGCTCCTGATTTTACATTGGTTGATCTGAATGGTGACAGCATCACACTTTCTGATCTTCGCGGGAAAGTAGTGATTCTCGACTTTTGGGCTACATGGTGCAAACCGTGCAAGCAGACATTTCCACTCCTGCAGGAATTCTATGATTCCAGAAAAGAAGACATGTCTTATTATGCGGTAAATGTTTCTCAATATGATACATCTGAAGTACGACCTTATTTATCGCGGTACGGATATACTTTCGATGTCCTCTTTGGAACAAACAGAATTTCAACCGATTTCGGCGTCATCGGTCTCCCCACCCTTTTTGTGATTGACCGGGATGGTGTAATACGCTTCATCCACGATCAACCACGCCTTGATATCGACGAAGTTCTTTCGTGGGAACTCGACGATCTTCTCGACGAATAATCTGATTTCAAAAAATTAAGACTAACAGATTTGGCAGAACCACTTCATTGATTTCGGGTTCTTTCTACTCAGAGCTAATATGCTATTCTCGCGTTATTGTGATTCCCCATCGCGCTGGGTCATCGGGACGAGCAGAGTTCCAGTCCTCGAAAGAATGAGAATCGTCGGTGATATAAAATGCCTCGTATGTACCTTTATCAAGATGGATCACATCATTGAACACGCGGTTTTTCTTTGCGCCACCCGCATGACGAGTTTTCCTGTATTTCATCTCCCAAACCACGCGCCCGGTTCTGGTATCCTCGATCCAGCTATAGTCATACATTTCGCCATTACTTCCCTCTCCAATAGAGTAGATCAATACATCAGAAGGTTCAGTAAGTATGAATTCCTGACTTCTCTCTTCATTGTCGCCAACTTCTGTAATGCTTACAAGTGTGTTCTCGCCAGGCGCCGGTTGATCTGTGACACAAAAAATCGATTTGTCAAAATCATCGCTGATCCCGTAGATAGTTACGCCATACTGCCGCTGATTGACTGGAGGTGATGCGTTCCAATGCCTGTAGGAATGTGATCCATCTGAAATATATCGCAAATCATAGCTGCCCGCATCAAGATCAACATTCCCGACAAATCTTCTGTTCTTGGAAGCTCCTCCGGCATGTTCGGTATTGCGGCGTGTCATCTCCCAGACGCGATCAAAAGAGTTTGCATCCTCGATCCAGGCATAGTCAGCAAAACCGTCGCCGTATGTGTCATATTCACCTATTGCGTAAATGTGGAGAGTTGCGGGTTTCTTGAGCGTGAAATAACGAGACTCAAATTCGTTGTTTCCTACACGCGTAATTGAAACTAACTCACGTGACGGCTGATCGTCAACATAGGATTTCACTGATGCCCGGTTCGCGGCATCTTTCACCGAGATAGTCAAACCCCATCCGTGCGGATCGTACGGCGGGGCCTGATTCCAATCCTCTGGCGAATGAGAATCGTCAGTAGAGAAGTATGCGATATAGTTTCCCTTCGGCAATGTGATTTCCTCACTCGCGACCCTGTTCTTGCTGGCGCCACCTGCCGGTTCAGTATTCCATCGCTCCATCATCCAAACTTTTTCGCGGCTGTCAGCATTGATTATCCATCCATAGTCAACCATCACTCTGTCGCTTTTCGAATACTCGCCTACTGCATAAATACTCAATGGCATTTCTTTTTCGAGAGTGAACCCTTCGCTTTCGTAATAGTCATCATCGACAGCGGCAAGTCGGATGATAGTATTATCGTCTTTGTTTAGCGGTCTGGCTATAATATGGAAGGAGTCGCTTTCAGTTGTCAGCTTGAATGCGTACTCATCAACATAACGATCCTGACCTGAGAAAGCATCCCCGATCACAGTTATCAGATCCCGCAATCCATTGACTTCGATATTGGAACTGAAAGCATACATATAACCTGAAAAGAAATATGCCGTGTACGATCCAGGTTCCAGCTCAATCTCTCCGTTGAATTCACGTAGATCACTTCGATGTCTGCCACGATCAGTATGCTCATATTCCATCAGCCATTCCAACTGATGCTTGCTGTTGTTGTAAATCCATCCATAAGCATGAAGCCGGTCCGATTTCCTGTTACCGGCGCCTACAGCCTCGATCCTCACGCTGATTGGCGCAGTCACCTCGAAAGTTCTTTCGTCTAAATCGTAGCCCCGCATATCGTTAAAATCGACGATCGTATTGGTGTCCGCGCGAGCGACTGCGCCAAAGATCAGCAGCATCCATCCGAGAATGAATGCCGCCACAGCCGCTATAATCCAGCTCTTCAGGCTTTCCATACCTCAACCTCCTGAGAGTTTCAACATGTTTCTCTCAGTCTGTGTCCGCATATGAATACGCGATTGGCATGGCAATGTTGCACATTTGAGATGGTCGGCCTGATGCGATCACCCATGAATCAGAAATCTGTCTTTCCAGAGAACTTGAACTTTCCGACCCTGATCGCAGGAACAGTCATCGACGAGATTCCGCCCCACCATGGAGCAACCTGTTTTTTCTCACTGGTCATGTCGAGAACATTGGAAAACACATCAAGCATGCTGTCAGTGAATCTGAGATTCCTGACCCCGCCTTTCAGCTTTCCATTCTTGATTCTCAACAGGCCATCGCGTGTCATACCGGTCATCAGGGCAACTCTCGGGTCAAGAAAACCATTGATATAATGAAATCGCGTTACAAGAAGCCCGTCTTCGACCTCGGCAACCAATTCATCGAGAGTAGAATCACCCGGCGCGAGCTGGATATTCAATGGGATCGCCCCCTCAGCCGATTCCTCAGGAGGCAGGGCGTGTCCGGTCGATTCCAGACCGATTCTCCTCGCAGACAGGAGGTTGTGCACGACTCCCTGCGCAATACCGTTACGGACAAGCTCGACTCTCTTGCGGGGGACGCCCTCGAAATCGAAAGCGAGACCGGGATGCTCCGGATCAAGTGCATTATCGCAGATCGAAATATTCTCCCCCATAATTTTCTCGCCTTCACGACCGGCGATGAACGAGGTTTTCTCCTCGTAAGCCTTCGAGCCGAAAGCAACAAAATCGAGCCACTCAAAGAGTTCACCGATCGCAGCCGGTTCGAGAATAACTTCGTATTCCCCCGGTTTGACATCTTTCGGTTTTCTCGTCTTCCTGCATTTTTTTACTGCAATACCGGCAAGTTCGCTGACGTTTATGTCGTCGACTTTTCCTGATGCGCCAGCGGCGTATCCGGATGAATCTTCGCCTGTCGCGATGATATTGATTGTCGCTGACGTATACGGCTGATAGCAACGTACTCCATTAGAATTGAGCACGGCAACTTCGCCTGAATCGGTGGAAAATGCTCCCGCCATGTCGTAATCGTATTTTGTGCCTTTTGAGAAAACCCGTTTCAGTTTGGATGCGCGCTGTTTGGGGGTGAATTTCATCGTCTTCGTATCAAGCGTATCGAGCTTTGCATATTCTGCCGGTTGCGCAAACCCATCGAAGTCGGGATTGGGTCTCTGCTTCTTAGCGATTTCGTATGCTGATCTCATGGCTCTTTTCAGATCTGTCAACGTAAACGAATTGCATGATGCGACACCTATCTTGCTTCCGATTGCAGCTCGAAAAGTGACTTTCGTATCTTCGAGCGCAACATTCTGGTGTATAAACGAATTCGCGAATCGTGTAAGTCCCTTGTTCGACCCTGTAACAACAGCCTCAGTCTGATCGGCTTTCGATGCCGCCAGCACTTTTTCGATAGTGGTAAATAACTTGTCTTGTCCGATCATTTGCTCACCCCCGCTTCGATATTCCGGAATCTTGCCGGAGATGTTCCATGCGCGACATGCGCAGTCTGCATAGGTTCACCCTTGCCGCAGTTCGGGATACCCCAGACATGCCAGTGGTTCCTGTCGCAAATAGCGTCACACGAATTCCAAAACTCAGGCGTCATACCGGTATAGAGTGGATTCTTGTACATCTGACCCTTCTTGCCATTCTCGATCTTCCACGCGACTTCGAGACCGAACTGGAAATTGAGTCTCTTGTCATCAATCGACCAGCTTTTGTTCGTCTCTACAAAGTAGCCGTTGTTCGTGTCAGCCATAAGATCATCGAACGAGACATCTCCCGGTTCAAGATTGATATTTGTCATCCTGATCAACGGTATCGCTGCCCAGCCATCGGCACGCATCGCACCATTTGACCGCTGATTAACCACAGGCGCAGTCTCGCGCGATGTGAGATAGCCGACAAATTTACCATTCTCTACGATAGGC
>JAJRZO010000132.1 GCA_024275215.1 Candidatus Zixiibacteriota bacterium
GCCTTGACGCCGCGCCGTTGTCCATGCGAATCCCGACCGTTTCTGGACGAACCGACGCCTTTCTTATGTGCCATCTTTTCCTCCTGTTTCAACAGAAAGCCCAAATCTAAAATTCGGGCTTTCCAAACTCGGTCGGATAATATAATCGCAACAGCGGAAATAGCAAGAGAAAAAGTCTATCGCACGACCGGCTTCTCCGCAGAATTGAACTCGAATGTCAGTTTTTCGCCGCCCTTTGGACAATCGATCCTGATATTTGTATCTCCCGCATATTGGCCTTTAAGAATCTCCTCAGCAAGCGGATCTTCGAGATATCTCTGAATCGCTCTGTTGAGGGGTCTTGCGCCGAAATGGGGATCAAATCCTTTGGTTGCGAGAAATTCATGGGCATTTTCAGTAAGCTGGAACGAAATCCCTTTTTCAGCCAGCCTCTTGGCGACATCCGTGAGCTGAATATCGATAATCTGTCTGATGTCATCCTTTGTCAACTGGCGGAAGATCACAGTCTCGTCGATCCTGTTGAGCAACTCAGGATTGAATATCTTTTTGAGTTCACCTTTCACACGTTTGGACATGTCTCCATGTTCAAGTCCACCGGAATCTTCAGTTTTGAACCCAAGTGTCTTTGAATCGAAAATCTTTCTCGTTCCAATATTCGAGGTCATAATAATTACAGTGTTGCGGAAATCTACTTTGCGTCCGAACGAGTCAGTCAGACTGCCATCATCAAGAAGCTGAAGGAGAATATTGAATACATCCTGATGAGCCTTTTCGATTTCATCGAGCAGCACTACGGAGTAGGGATGACGACGGACTTTTTCAGTCAACTGACCGCCTTCTTCGTAACCAACATATCCGGGAGGAGCACCGACGAGCCTCGATACGGCAAATTTCTCCATGTATTCTGACATATCGATTCTGACCAGAGCATCTTCATCCTCGAACAAAAACTTTGCAAGGACACGCGCCAGTTCGGTCTTCCCGACGCCGGTCGGACCGAGAAAAACGAATGAGCCGATAGGTCTGGATGGATCTCCAAGACCCGCACGGGCACGCCGTATCGCTTTCGAAATGGCAGTGATGGCCTCGTCCTGCCCGACAATGGACTTTGCGAGTTCTTCTTCCATTCGGATAAGTCTGCGAGATTCATGCTCTTCGAGTCTGAACAACGGAATGCCGGTCATTTTCGATACAACAACAGCAACATCTTCGGCTGTCAATTCGACCTGCTCTTCTTCGCGAGCGGCTTCCCACTCTTGTTTCATTTGTACGAGTTTTTCACGTTGAGCTTTTAGCTCATCACGAAGGTGCGCGGCTGTTTCGAATGCCTGATTCTTCACAGCTTCTTCTTTCCGGATGGATAGCTCCTCGATCTCCTTCTCAAACTGAGTAAACTCTTCAGGCTTAGTATAAGTTGACAGGTGTGCACGCGAACCGGCTTCGTCAATGATGTCGAGAGCATTATCAGGCTGAAACTTGCCGGTTATGTATCTGTCAGTCAGTTTGACAGCAGCATCGATAGCCTCATCGGAGATTTTGAGTTTGTGATGCTCTTCGTACTTCTGACGAAGTCCCTTAAGGATGTTGATCGTATCTTCGGTCGGCGGAGGCTCAATCA
>JAJRZO010000133.1 GCA_024275215.1 Candidatus Zixiibacteriota bacterium
ACCACTTCCTTCTGCAAACACTATTACTTACATTTTACATCTTGTGGGACAGCCTTTGGATATCTGCCGCGCACGGAATGTCACAGCGTTTTGCCTGACTCAGGCGATAGATTTAGTTTCAGCGATTTGTCTGATGAAATCATTCTCGGACGGCATCGATGACGCTTTCAGGGTCAGCTTGACATTTTCACGCTCAAGAGTCAACACCCGGCCTGCTTTGCTCTCTATGAATCCGCGAAGTATCCTGTGAAGCCCAGACATGACATTTTCTGAATCGAGTGCCAGCAGTATATCAATCTTGTCGTCAGAAAGAGTCTGTCTGAATCGAGAGAAAGGGACATACACCGCGCCACGATTTCCAAGTTTTGCAGAAATGAAATCCGGCAATGTGGGATCATCCGACCTGATCTTCAAAAAGATCTGCTCCATCATATTGCTCCCTCCTGACAGAGATTACGACTAATGATAAATGTACCACATTGCAATTCTAATCGCAAGTCTTTCAACAGAATATATTTGCTGAGGTCTTACAGATCACACAGCAGGGATATTCTCCCAATATGAAACATCACTCCCTATGTTGATCCCTCACTTAAGATTGCATTCGACAAGATGTGAATCAGTGCGTCTATGATGTTGAAACAGAGATAGTATTCAATCCGCACCTCGCATCGACACACAAGAATCAGTGAAAGGAAATCGCCATGAAAAAAAGAATACAAATCTACGTCGCAGTTGCAATGCTTCTTGTAGCAGCAGGACAAGTCGTTGCCAAGAGCTACTCAACAAAAATGGTCCCTGCCATAAAATATACAGCCCTATCGCTGGATAGCATAGCTGATCCATACATGATGCTTTGTACGCACAATCGCGGTAATATTCTGCTTCCAGTATCGAATTGGGGAATCTTCGGAAGTAAGAGAGGAGGAGAATTAGATTGTGAAACCGGTGAGCCTGCCCCATCAGCCATGTTTCCTGCGCGGTCAAGTATTGAATATCTCTTCCAGGGCGCAATTTGGATTGGAGGAATCATCGAGAATGACACAATCGTTTCTGTCGGTGCTGATGGCTGGATTCCGGCCATGGGCGAACTCAATCCGTGCGCTGACCCTCAATGTGGTTTGGAGCGTCGTTCAAAAAACCCTGATGATGAATACTACCATCCTGACGCCAAATCCGATCTTGAATTCGTAGCACACTATTCAGACACGCTGTATCCGACTCTTCCTCATCTTGGCGTGGAAATACATCAAGTGAGTTACAGTTGGGCGACAAATCGTGCCGAGGATTTCATCATTCTTGATTTCAGGATTGAAAACAGAGGCGATAACAAAATCCACGAAGCTTATGTCGGCATTTTTGTTGATGGAGATGTTGGCGAAATGACCAGAGCAGAAATACATGAAGATGATATTTCTGGTATAAGGCACGAAGCGCCATCTCCGGCAGGCACTGGATTCACAGAACAAATCAACCTGGCATGGACTGCAGACAATGACGGAGATCCTGATTCAGGCTCATTCGGATACGAATTCAACCACAACTCTGCTACATCACTAACAGGAATCAGGGTGTTGCGTACACCGGAACCTGATAACTCTGTCAGTTTTAATTGGTGGGTTTCAAAAAGCAACTTGTTCCCATCCCCCATTCCTCTACCTGCTTTTCTAACAAATCCCGAAGGAGATCAAAATAAATATCGCTCCATGTCTATTGTTAGGACGGATTTCGACCAGATATTTAACTGTGATCACTGGTTCCCATCAAATCCTCCACCAGGAGTATGTGAGAGTATCGCTCACGGTGCTGACACGCGCTATCTTGTCTCTACCGGCCCTTTTGACCTGAGCACAGGCGAAAGTAAACCGTTTGCTATTGCATTCATTGGGGGAGAACGATTCCATACTGATCCAGAAAATTTCAGAACAAACATGGTTGACGCTTATGATCCGGATGCGTTTTATAACAATCTGTCTTTCGATGACATTGAACATAATGCGATTATGGCCGGCAGAGTATATGACAATCCG
>JAJRZO010000002.1 GCA_024275215.1 Candidatus Zixiibacteriota bacterium
CTTCAGGGCGACTACAAATTCATTGAGACGGGGGAAGGTCCCGATCAAAAGAAAAATATCGCCGATGCTGTTACGAGTGAAATAGGGGAAAGAGGTTTGACGATCCGTATTAAGGATTATGCGCTCTTCGAGTCGGGCAAGGCGACCCTGAGACCGGAGGCGCTCAAAGTTCTCGATGCGATTGCTGACGAAATCGTCCGTTCAGGTAATCACATAAGTATCGAAGGTCATACGGATAACGTGCCGATAAGCACGCAGAGATTTCCGTCGAACTGGGAATTGTCGACCGCGCGGGCGACAAGTGTATTGCGTTATCTTGTCGAAAAGAAAGGCTTCAGTCCCGACAAAATTTCCGCACGGGGTTTTGGCGAGTATCGCCCGATAGCTTCAAACGCTACTGATGTCGGGAGGTCTCGTAATCGAAGAGTTGATATTGTCCTGCTGTCGGATCAACTCTCATCGGTTGAACCAAAACCGCAGGATCGTGTCGCAGAGAGTATCCCCGAAGATATGCAGATCAATCCAATAGATTCTCTCAAAATCGCCACAGCAACCCAGGACAAACTTGGGCAGTAATTGCCGGTGAAAGATGTAATAAAAGGCGTGTGTTACCCACACGCCTTTGTGTCTGCGAATTCAAATCAGATTACTTGAGCAGCATCATCTTCTTCGTCGCAGAGCCATCGTCACTTTCAAACTTGTAGAAGTAAACTCCCGCAGGCATCTGATTCCCATCGCTGTCGACACCTTCCCAGACAACTGAGTGAGTCCCAATATCCATCATACCATCAATGAGTGTCGTAACCTTCTGCCCAAGAGCATTAAATACCGTAATGGTTACATACGATTTCACGAGCATTGTGAATTCGATTTCAGTCGATGGGTTGAATGGATTCGGATAATTTTGACTCAATGTAAAGGACTTTGGTCTTGTCGGTTCGTGTCCGAATGGTCCAGCTGGTGAACCACTGGCATATTTGTAGTAAACCGGCAGGAAATACTCGAGCAAGAGTGCAGTTTGTCCGTCATCCCACATTACGAACTGAATTGAATCGACAACCACCTCACCCGATGTAACAATAACGTAATTATTACCTGAACTGCTTCCTGTTGGATACAGAGGGGAACCCCCGTGAGCATAGTTTGGTGTGGGAGCTCCGTTTGTGTATGGGTATGTCCAGATCCTGACGCCTCCGGCTTCGTCTGTCTCATAATCGAAGGTGATATCGACATGATCGTTGAACGCAAGTGTATCCGGGGATGATGGTGTGAGGACTATATTCTTGATAGCATGGGTTGAGTAGTGATATTCTACGGGAACATAGAATTCCACGTACGTCACAGTCTCTATGAGATTGGTCATTTTGAACCGAATAGAATCGATAGTGACTTCGCCTGAGAGGATCCTGAACCAGTCATCGCCAGATCCGCTTCCAACAGGATAGCTTGAAGATCCTGACCACGCAATATGTGATGCATACGATCCATCTGCAAAAGGAAATGAGAATATCAGCACACCTTCGGACACATCAGTCTCGTAATCGAATGTAATGTTGACCGTATCGTTGAAAACAAGACTTGCAGGCGATGTCGGAGTAATTACAATGTTCTTGATTGCATTCGTTGAATAATGGAATTCGACAGGGAAAAACATCTGGTCAAGGAGAGTCGTCTGTGTGGAATCCCATATTTGTAATCTTAGTGAATCTACAATTACAGTACCTGTTGTGATTTTGAACCACCCTGTCTTGCTTCCTGTTCCTTCCGGACATGTTAAGGCGCCTTGAGCGCTATAATTAGGAGTAAGTGAGCCGTCAGAGAAGGGGCGGATGAATATCTTTACACCGCCGGATTCATCAGTTTCATAGTTGAAATCGATATAAACAGAGTCATTGAAAACCAGACTCGCGGGAGATGTTGGTGTTGTAACAACGTTTGAGATAGTTGTTGTACCGAATGCAACTGATGCGCTCAGCATGAATAGTGTTGCAATAATTGCACAGAGTTGCATTAGCTTTCGGGTCACAGTTTCCTCCCTTGAACTGGTGATGTATTGCCTTTGAATGTCATAAGTAAAGAATTGTCGCTAGTTAGCGAGATCTATAGTACTAATTGACGACATCCTGACCGAAGATCGGTTGATTTGAGAAAAGAGTCAAGTTTGAAAAAAAGTATAGACATATATTGTTTCTGCGAGTCTTGTTAATTTGCGCGGGCGGATTAAAACCTGACACAACGGATTACAGTTCAGAAGCAGATATAGATTGAGCCACAATTACGATAACAAGAGCTTCTTTACAGCGGTATATTCCCGTGTTTCTTCGGTGGGTTCTGGTCGCGTTTGGTTTCGAGCATGTTCAATGCGCGGATCAAACGCGGGCGAGTGGTTTTTGGCTCGATGGACTCATCGACATACCCGCGTTCGCCAGCCGTGTATAGGTTTGCGAAAAGTTCGCGGAATTCCGCTTCTTTCTCAGTAAGGGCTTTTTCCGGATCGTCCGCTTTGGCGATGTCTTTCTTGAATATGATCTCCACCGCGCCCTTGGGACCCATCACCGCAATCTCCGCGGTCGGCCATGCGTAGTTCATGTCACCTCGAACATGTTTGGAATTCATAACATCGTATGCGCCGCCATAAGCCTTGCGTGTTATCACTGTGATCTTGGGAACTGTCGCTTCGCAATAGGCATAAAGCAGTTTCGCGCCATGCCTGATGATTCCGCCGAATTCCTGAACTGTGCCGGGGAGGAAACCGGGAACATCCTCGAAAGTCAGAATCTGAATATTGAACGCATCGCAGAATCGAATGAATCGTCCGGCTTTGTCGGCTGAATCAATGTCCAGCACACCTGCGAGTGCGGCAGGCTGGTTGGCGATAATACCGGTTGACCGTCCTCCGAGATGAGCAAATCCTATTACGATATTCTGCGCCCAGTCCGGCATGATTTCGAGAAATTCGCCATCGTCAATTACGCGTGTGATGACATCCCTGATGTCATACGGTTTATTCGGATTGTCCGGAACGATATGATTAAGCTCAGGGTCCTCGCGGTCAAACGGATCAGTCGTATCTTTGTGTGGAGGGTCATCGATATTGTTCTGCGGAATGAAATTCATGAGCTTTCGCGTGAGCAGCAATGTTTCAGCTTCATTGTTGCCGACAAGATGCGCGACGCCGGATTTGCTCGCATGCACCATCGCGCCGCCGAGTTCGTCGTATGTGACTTCCTCGTGGGTGACAGTCTTGACTACATTTGGACCTGTGACGAACATGTACGATGTCCCCTTGGTCATCAGGATGAAATCAGTGATGGCTGGCGAGTAAACAGCTCCGCCTGCGCAGGGTCCGAGTACGACCGAAATCTGCGGCACGACGCCGGAGGC
>JAJRZO010000010.1 GCA_024275215.1 Candidatus Zixiibacteriota bacterium
CCGGAGACCGACCTTGATCTGATTCTCGATGGTCTCAGGACGCTGATCGATCTCAGGTATCCTACTAATCAGATGATCAATACAGCGACATTCACACGATTGCAATCGCCGGAGGATATGATTCACACTATCGATTTTTTCGAGGAAGAATTTCACATGAAGACATCGTTAAATATCTTTCGCGCGAATGAGCAATCGGGAATGAATGCAAACGAACAAGCTAAGTTTGTTCCTGATGATGATGATGTCAGAAAAGTCTGCGGACGCCTAAGCAAACAATGGAAAGATGACGAGCATCAGACAGCTCAGATGTATTGCTCGGCGAGTGCTGCGATACTTTGCGATGGCAGTGTGACACCATGCGTGTCGATCCGCGACAGCGAATTGGTCATCCCCCGCGATGGTTCATGGCACGACATCGCAACTCGAAATATCGACTACCTGACATTCAAATCACACAAGACCGCATCAAATCTCTCCGAAGCATACCGCAAGTGTTCGATATTAACTCACATTTGCGATTACAATTTACCTTTATATGCTTTAAGCATATTCCAGTAGCTCATATTCTCCTGGAACTTGAGCGAAATTGTTCAAGTATCGTTAAGATTCCCCTCATTCTGGACTAAACTATTGACGATTATATATTCGAGGTCGAAGTGCTCCCGGTTGAGGGTTGCTTTACGGAAAAATATTGGATCAGGCGGGGGATTCTGGCAAAAGAAGATATATTTTGAGTTTTCGAACGGAGGGATGAGTTGATGATTAGGTTGATTATTTTTGTTCTTATAGTCTGCATGGTAGGAATGCTCTGGTTTGCCGGGTGCAGCAAGAGCAAAGACACGCCGACAAATAGCAGCGATGAGATCGATGTAACCCAACTGGTTGAAACGAATGACGATATATTCGGCGTCAGTGATCAGGAACCTCAACCATATGCGGATGTGATGGAGGATGGTTGTCGGGTTGTGAATATGGAGGCAATGAGCACTTTCTTCGTTCTCTGGGTTCCCGATGGTTACGACACGTTGGAAAACCGTCGGGTTGTGGTCGTCGCTCACGGCCATGGCGGGAACGCATACCGGGAAATGGGGCTGGAGATGCCATTCGCACAGGAGCACAACTATGCCGTGGTAACAATACAGTGGGGAGAAGTCGGTGGCGATGAAAAGATGTTCTCTGGCGAGCAGTTCTATGAATTCATGGATGTGGCATTGCGATATATGGAATACAAGTACAAGGCACAGTTGAACAAATGCGCCTATCGAGGTTGGAGCCTTGGTTCTGAGATAAGTTTCGAGGTAACCTATCTCGACAGAATCAATGGGAAGAATCGCCTTGCGCTGACGATAAGCCATGATGGCGGAATGATGGCGGATCCTGTTAGTATGTCTGTCGGTGAGGAATTCGTGACGAACTTGTACAACGGTGTTTATGGTGACAAACCTTTTGAAGGGACCCATTTCTACTTGTACGCTGGTGAAAAAGAGCAAATAGGCAATATGCGTAATACGCAAGAAGTTATTACTGCACACGCGGGCGTAGTTGAACGCTTAGTCGAGGATGAAAATGCGGGGCACGACGGGTTTTATATACATCCCCAATACCATGAAGAAGCAATAGGAATATTTTTCAACCTGACGAAGTGATGCAGTTTATGTCTTCTCAGAGCGTGATGAACGCTCTTTCCCAAAGCAGCTCACGCCCGCTTGGAGGGTATGTTGAAAAACCTGATAATGAGTGCAAAAGTGCACACAGTAGCTGTGTTGCGTGTATTTAGCATATAGTGTTTCAGGTAGTTACAAAACAGAATCCGCAGGGGCACAGCCCCTGCGAGCACTTGAATTAGATGTATGCAAACACTATTTTAGTGCATAGAACTCATACATCACCCAGCCAAAATCAGGCGCGAGGAAATATCGGTCGATTCGCTTTTTGTCGGGACGATTCCATTCATAGAGATAACAGTGAAATTCCCCGCCGGGAACCGTGATAAG
>JAJRZO010000134.1 GCA_024275215.1 Candidatus Zixiibacteriota bacterium
GATGTTCAAAATCATCGAACATATCGAATGAAGCGCATGCGGGAGACAATAGCACCGTTCCATCCGGTTGTGCGAGTCTGTAGCCTGTGCGCACAGCTTCTACCATGTCATGCACTTTGTAAATCGGAGCGGCTCCACCGAGTTCGGCTTCTATCTTGTCCGATGCTTCGCCGAGAAGAATTATTGCTTTTGCGTTTCTGCGCACCAGATCCTCAAGCCGCGAGAAATCGCCTTTCTTGTCTCTGCCGCCCATTATCACGACGAGTTCGCCCGGAACACTCTGCAAAGCAAACCAGACCGAATCGACATTGGTTGCTTTGGAATCGTTTATAAAACTGACTTTGCCGATCTGGCCACAGTTTTCGAGACGATGTTCAACACCGCCGAATTCTCTGAGCGCAGTGCATATCGCATTGTCGTCTATTCCTGCAGTAAGCGCAATCAGAGCCGACGCAGCACAATTGGAGAGATTGTGTGGCCCCTTTAAGCGAATTTCGGCTGTCTCGATCAATTTTCTCGAGCTGCTATCATCACCATATATGAGACAATCGTTATCGACAAACACGCCTGGGGTCACCTTGTCTTTAGTACTGAAATAGAGTTTTTTACCCGGAAGATCGATTGACAATCCCAACAGGTACTTGTCATCTTGATTGATTACGATTGAGTCATCGCTGCTCTGAGATTCACCAATTCTCATTTTCATTTCTGCGTATGCCGCGAAATCATCGTAACGGTCGAGATGATCC
The DNA here is from genome assembly GCA_024275215.1 of Candidatus Zixiibacteriota bacterium. Classification (GTDB taxonomy): domain Bacteria; phylum Zixibacteria; class MSB-5A5; order JAABVY01; family JAHJOQ01; genus JAJRZO01. The sequence continues at coordinate 750 of JAJRZO010000134.1, forward strand.
GGTGTCAGATTCAGGACTGCTGCGATGTCGGGTTTGAACTCGTAACACTTTTCGAGCTGAGCTGATGAGACTTCAAGGATAACCCAGCCATCCGCCGGAACCTTGTCGCAAATTTCGCAAAATGGGCTTCCGATATTACCGGCTACGAATGTCGCAGTCCCTGAAGACTTGAACATCTCGCCGGTCAGCGTCGTTGTCGTTGTCTTGCCATTGGATCCGGTAATAGCGGCAATGTGCGCGATACACAACCAGTAACCAAGTTCGATTTCTGATATGAGCGGAATCCCCATATTCTCGATCTGTTTGATTATGGATGCGTCAGGTGGAACACCCGGACTCACGACAACATAGTCGGCGCCGGTGTAGACATTTTCAGTATTACCGCCTGTCTCGAACTTTACACCATGCGATTCGAGGAAACTGATAGCATCTTCGAGTGCGGACGACGGTCTGCTGTCCGAGACGAAAACCTCTGCTCCGTGTCGTTTCAAGAGCGCAGATGCAGCGAGTCCGGATCGTGCAGCTCCGATGACTCCGACTCGTCTTCCTGTCACTCTGTCTTTTCTCATGCTCCTACCTGATCTTCAGTGTCGCCAGTGTCAGCAGCGCACAGATTATTCCGACAATCCAGAACCTTATCACAACTTTTGACTCCGGCCAGCCAAGTTGTTCGAAATGATGATGCAATGGCGCCATTTTGAAAATGCGCTTGTGCCGTATCTTGTAAGATGAAACCTGCAATATGACCGATAACGCCTCCGCCACGAACACACCTCCGACTATCACCAACAGCAGTTCTTTCTTCAACATGATGGCAAGCGCGCCGATGGCTCCTCCGAGCGCGAGCGCACCCGTATCACCCATGAATACTTCAGCCGGATGCGAATTGTACCAGAGGAATCCGAGCGTCGCGCCCATTGTTGCGCTGCAGAAAATCGCAAGTTCTCCCGCGCCTTTGAGATATGTAATCTGCAAATAGCTGGAAAAATCAGCCCTTCCACTCACGTATGCGAATCCGGCGAACGCCATGATCGCGATGCCTGACAAACCCGTCGCAAGGCCATCAAGACCATCTGTCAGATTTACTGCGTTCGATGATCCGGTTATCACGAGGATAACAAACGGGATAAACAACAATACCGACCCGAAACTGATGACATAATCCTTAACAAACGGGATTTCTGTCGTTGTACCAAACGAATCAGGGGAGAAATAGAACAGCACAAGACCGAATATCAGACCGCAAACTATCTGTCCTGCGAGCTTGTATTTGCCGACCATTCCTTTCGGATGTTTTAGAATTGCTTTCATGTAATCATCCATGAAACCAATCGCACCCATCCATATTGTCACAAACAAAATCAACTGTATGAACCTGTTTGTCAGGTCAGCCCAGAGCAGTGTCGGCAGGATAATCGCAGCGAGAATGATTATACCGCCCATGGTCGGCGTGCCTTCCTTGACATAATGAGATTTCGGTCCCTCTTCCCTGATCTTTTCTTTCACTCCTTGCCGTTTAAGGAGCCTGATAAACATCGGGCCGAACACAAGACTTACGATAAGGGCTGTCACAGTGGCTGCCGCACTTCGGAAAGTGATATACTTAAACAGATTGAAATACGAAATCTTGTCGGTCAATGGATACAGCAAATGATAAAGCATCAGTTTCGCCCCTCTAAATCCGCTCTTAAACGAGCAGCTATTTTGTCGAACTGCATTCCTCTCGACGCCTTTATCAGCACAATATCACCCGGTAATACTTCTCCGAGAAGCCAGACTGATACTTCATCCCTTGATGCGAAATGTTTCAAAACCTGCGGCGGGCATCCCCCCTCTGCCGCTCCCTGGCTGATATTCTCTGCGAGTCTGCCGCAGGTCAAAAGAAAATCCGGACGATATTTCGATGCGTGAAAGCCAACTTCCCTGTGCATCTCCTTTGTATGTTCTCCAAGCTCGAACATATCTCCAAGAACCGCAATCTTCCTTCCACTGGACTTGATTCCCCCAAGCGTCTCCAGCGCGAATTTCATCGATGACGGGTTGGCGTTGTAGCTGTCATTGATAATTGTGACTCCGGCGACTTCTACTGTCTCCATTCTCATTTCGACAGGCTTGAATGATTCGAGCGCAGTGCGAATGTCTTCTTTCCGAACACCCGCAACCGAACCGACAGCAACAGCAGCAATTGCATTGTAAAGGTTATGCAATCCCGGTATGTGAAGATTGATGTCTCCGGCTGATGCGATGCTGAACTTTGCGCACCCCGTCCCATTTAGCTCGAAACGTTCGGGAGTAAAATCAGATTCTTCCCGGATGCCGAAGCTGTGCCGATTCTTCTTCTCTACCGAAAAACGCTCACGCAGATATTTGTTATCTATATTAAGAAAGATATTTCCATTCTCAGGCATATTGTCAGGCAATTCAAATTTCGCCGCGGCAATTGCCTCGACAGTCAGCATCGTTTCGAGATGTGCAGCTTCGATATTTGTTATCACTCCATAGTTGGGCTGCACCAGTTTTGTCAGTGTCGCTATCTCGCCGGGAGTACTCATGCCGAATTCGAATACTGCAACCTCACACGATTTGTCCATCCTGAAAATGGAAAGCGGTACGCCATAAAGATTGTTCAGATTTCCGGGAGACCGAAAAACTTTGTATTTCCTCGACAGCACTCGCGCAATCATCTCCTTGGTTGTTGTCTTGCCGTTTGTGCCGGTCACGGCGATCTTCAGCGCATTGATCTGAGACAGCCACCATGAAGCGAGCAAATGCAATGCCGCCAGTGTGTCGCTGACGAACACGATTCTCTCTTTCTCAGATTCATCCAACGGCACATAGCTTTCATGCGCTAATACAGCGGCAGCGCCCTTGCGAATGGCCTCCGATATGAATTTATGACCATCATTATTCTGGCCCCTGATCGCAACGAAAAGATTCCTTTTATCGATAGTGCGTGTATCTATTGACACACCCTCGAATGCGATATCCTTCAGTTTGTCTGTTCCGCCTCTGGCGTTGATGACTGATACGATATTTGCAAGCTTTGCCTTGATCAATTCGCTTCTCCGAGCAATTCCCGAATCACTTTGCGGTCATCGAATCCGATCCTCGCATCCCCCATTATCATGTAGTCTTCATGCCCTTTACCTGCGACAAGGAGAATATCGCCTTCCTCGCAGGTCTTGAGAGCTGCCGCGATAGCCTCTCTCCTGTCTACAATGAACTGAGTCGGAACCGCGCTGTCCAGACCGGGCCTGATATCTTCGATGATCGTTTCGGGGTCTTCGGATCGCGGGTTGTCTGATGTCACGACGATCCTGTCTGCATAACGCGACACAGCCTCACCCATCGGTTTTCGTTTTGTTTTGTCACGGTCTCCGCCACAGCCGAACAGTACTGTGAGCTTCTTATCCGTAAGACTTTTGCATATCGAGCAGACATGTTCAAGCGCATCCGGAGTATGCGCGTAATCGACAAAGATATGTATCCCTCTGTCATTCGAAATTGGTTCAAGCCGCCCTGCAACAATATCCGAAGCGCCAAGACCGCGAGCTATAGCCGCCGGATCGAGTCCTGTCGCCATTGCGAAAGCAGCAGCGCATACGGCATTTGAGACATTGTGCTCCCCGACGAGTTTCATCTCGACATCCTGCTCGCCGAGCGGTGTGATCAGATGAAATCGCGTACCTGTTGGGGTTGTCGTAATATTATTTGCATACAGATCGGCCTTGTCACTGCTGATTGAATAGGTCAGATAAGATGAATCTACATGCCCCTTGAAAAACTCGAATTCAGGATCATCCAAATTCAGGACAGCCCATTTCTCCTTGCCATGCACTCTGTCGAACAGACGAGCCTTGGTTTGCCTGTAGTTTTCCATGTCACCGTGAAAATCAAGATGATCCTGAGAGAGGTTCGTAATCCCGACAACATCAAAATCAATCATCCTGATCCTGCTCGCAGCAAGAGCATGTGACGAGACTTCCATGACTGCAAACCGGGTTCTCTCATTCAGCATGATCCTGAGAAGCTGTTCGATCTGGAGCGATTCAGGAGTTGTATTCATTGGATCGAATCTGTGACTTCCCGCGATGTATTCAATCGTACCAATCAATCCTGTCCGGCGACCGCGCTCCTCGAAAATTGATTTGATCAGATACGCCACTGTAGTCTTGCCGTTTGTGCCGGTCACCCCGAGCACTTTCATACTGCGCGACGGAAACTCGTAATACTTCGAGGCGAGAAGCGCCAGCGCATGCCTCGTGTCGGGCACAATGATTTTAACAGGGACATCAGCATCGACATCCTTTTCGACAACAAGACACGCGGCTTTGTTCGAGACAGCATTTTGTATAAAGTCATGCCCATCCAGCGCCGCACCGACAAGTGCGACAAAAATGTCATTTTCTTTGATCAAACGGGAGTCATACTCAATTTTGCCGATTTCAATGTCTGCGTTTCCGATGACTTCCTTCCCCGGAAGGATCTGGATCAATTCGTTGAGTTTAATAGCCTTTCCCCTTCCTCGATGAACATGTCAGGCTGATCGATTCTACACCCTGCATCGGACTCCCCGCCGCAGGTTCCTGACCGACAATACTTCCACTCCCGAGTACAAACAACCTGCATCCTCTATTACTCAGAAGGGCGGCGGCGTCACGTGCTGATATGCCTGTCAAATCAGGTAACATTCCATTTTCGAGCTTGCGACGGCAATCGCGAATCCGGGCTTCGAGATTCCTGTCGAGTTGTATGGTTCCATTTGATGCCGGATCGAGCAGGTCTGAGAGCATTTTTCGAGAACCGATGTCTGCTCCACTTTTGTCTGATTCAAGCGTGCAGTGAGTATCCGGAGTTGCAGACGACTCCGTTGCAAACATTCTGCCATTATTGTTTTGCCGGGTCTTATCGAGCAGGACAATCCTCCGCGCAATTTCTGCGAATGCAGGCGCGGCTGTATAGCCGCCATAATGTATTCTCTTCGGTTCATCCAGAAGAACGACCCCTGCGATCATGGGTTTCTTCCTCGGGAAAAAACCGCCGAACCCGGCTATGTACTTGTTGGAATAGTAGCCGCCATTTTCGAGATTGGGTTTCTGTGCGGTACCTGTCTTACCCGAAAACATAACTTCATCGATGCGGGCAACCTTAGCGGTGCCTGAATCGACAACTCCGGCCATAAGATCCTGCAGAATATGTGCTGTCTCGGTCGAAACAACCTGTCGCACCGGATGTGGCGTGAAACGCTGTTTGA
>JAJRZO010000135.1 GCA_024275215.1 Candidatus Zixiibacteriota bacterium
CGGCTCCGGTCAATGCTCCGACGATTGACGGAACCGGTGTGTTGAACTGGCAGACTTCTGACGCTGGCGACGGCGGTCAGACATTCACACTCACTGTCACAGTTGATGACGGTGAAGGTGGCACAGCTGACTGTGTGTTCGCAGTTGACGTTCTTACTTCTGAGCCTTTCGAAGTTCAGTTGGAGAAGGTTGAACATCAGTATCAGGGTAACTATGCCAATGTCTCGATCTTCCTGAACAAGGGTTCTGAGGCGTTTGGTGGCTTTGACTTCCTGGTGTCCTATGACGCTTCCGGTTTGACCTTCATGGGTGCCACTCTTGGTGCGCAGCTTGACGGTTGCTGGGAGTACTTCACCTATCGTTTTGGTGCGCAGGGTAACTGCGATGGTCCCTGTCCGAGTGGTATGCTCCGTGTAGTCGGTATTGCCGATATCAACAACGGCCCATATCATCCGGATCCGACCTGTCTTAGGAAGCAGTTTGCTTCTGGTGTAGCAGACACTCTGGTCAACTTGACATTCTATGTCACAAACGACCGCACCTATGACTGCATGTACCTGCCGATCCGTTTCTTCTGGCTCGACTGCGGCGACAACGCCATCTCGAATGTTGGTGGTGACACTCTTTGGATCTCCAGACTGGTCTATGACTTTGACTGGACTCTTGGTCCTCAGGACATCACTGGTCAGCCTTACTACGGTGGACATAACTACCTGGGTGACTGCCAGAATCCGGATCCCGAGAAGCCGAGCCCGATTGAGTTCATCGACTTCATCAACGGTGGTGTAGACATTGAGTGTGCAGATTCCATCGACGCTCGTGGTGACATCAACCTGAACAATGTCTCGAATGAAATCGCTGACGCTGTTCTTTACACGAACTACTTCATCTATGGTATTGGTGTATTTGACATCAATATGCAAGGTCAGATTGCAGCCTCTGACGTCAACAACGACGGCAAGGTTCTGACAGTAGGTGACTTGGTTTACCTGATTCGCGTAGTTGTCGGTGATGCGCTTCCATTCCCGAAGCTTTCACCGTTTGCTAACAGCGTTGAAGTCACCGCCGGTGATGTAGTTACTACGAAGTCGAGTGCCGATATCGGCGCTGCTCTGTTTGTCTTTGATGGCGCTGGCGATGCAACATTGCTCGCCGATGGCATGAAGATGAAGAGTGACGTAGTTGATGGTCAGCTTCGTGTTCTGGTCTGGTCAGACAATACCAACCGTATCCCGGCTGGTGCGAATGACCTGATCGCGGTGTCTGGTGACATCAATCTTATCGAGACACAGTTCTCAGATTACAATGGTAACCTGATGAATGTCGATCTCGCCAAGGTCGTCCCGACATCCTTCACGTTGAAGCAGAACTATCCGAACCCGTTCAACCCGACTACGGATATCACCATTGTCATGCCAGAGGCAGGCCAGTGGAAGCTTGATATTTACAATGTAGCGGGTCAGTTGGTAGACTCCTATTCCGGTTACGACGTTGGTGAAGTGACCGTGACATGGGATGCTTCCAGCGTGGCTTCGGGCATCTACTTCTACAAGGCCACTGCGGGTCAGTATACTGACACAAAGAAGATGGTCCTGATGAAGTAAGCGTCTTCGCTTCATAATTTGTTGAGGGGGATTAAATTCCCCCTCAGCAAAAAAATAAGAGAAAGGAAAACACAGGCTTATAACTTCTACGGAATGAGAATTAAGGCAAAGAATTGGTGGAAGTTGCTATGATCGGGCAATCAGCTTCATTCAGGCTGGACAGTTTGGTTCCGGTCTTTTTTGTTTTTTTCGGGTGTGGTTATGATTTCTCGGTCATGTTGCACCAGATTGCGATAACTCTGAAAAGAATATACCACGGCGATGTACTCATCAAATCTGCCTCTCACGGACGAGTAGAGCATATAGTCATTAGTTGTACCTCAAAGGGTTGGTCGTTATAACGTAAGTTGCTACAGGACTGAATCTTAATTGCAGGATGGAATGTTCAAACGTTGGACATGAACCAGGCCTGTCAAACTGTCCTGCGGCACATGTGTTGCTGCCAAGAGTCTTGGAGATACTATGTTCCTATGTGAACTCATAGCGAAATCAAGAACCATAGGCAGGCTGAATTTTATGAAAAACTTAATAGTAATATCGCTGTTAATTGCAGCACTAATAATCCCTGTCGCTCAGGCGCATGATGATCCTTATGGTATTGTCGACACCGTTAGAATACATAGTGTGTCGGCAGAATCGGGATCGAGTGTGTCGGTCGACATATATATGTTTAATGACCCTGACCTGAACAGCCTGACCGTACCGCTTAGCTTTGATCCGGAATTTCTTACTCTTGACACAGTACGCTTTAATGGATCCCAAATCGAATATCTCAATACCAAACCATTTATGATTGATAATAATAATGGCAAGGTTCTTATAGGCGGGATTGTCATAACTGAAGATCCGATCCCTGTCGGGTCAGGGCTGCTTGCCACACTCGATTTCTCGGTATCTGCAGAAGCAATACCGGGTGATATTTTTGTTCTGGATACAAGTTTTGTCCCGCCAGCCGGTTATTTTGTTTTCGTGCCGGTTGGCCACGACAAGTTTACGCCCGAATTCGTCGCGGGTGAAATCAGAATCACAGATCCGAATAAGCCGCCTGTTTTCAATGAGATTGATGATATGTCTGTCTTCGAAGGAGAAGAAATCAGTTTTGCGGTCAAGGCTGTTGACACTAATAGCATCGAATACTCAGCACTCCGACTCCCGCCAGGTGCTGAGTTTGACGTAGGCTCCGGGTTGTTCAGATGGACTCCGCCTTTCGTAGGACCTTATTCGTCGTCGGCAGGTATAGTCACATTGAATTTCGCCGCGACCGATGGCAAAGTAGCGAGCCACATGCAAGTTGATATTACAGTGATGAACAGAAACAGACCGCCAGTGCTTTCTGTCCCGGATTCATTCGATGTGCAGGTTGGTGATTCTGTATTCATCCTTGTTTCTGCTGAGGATCCTGATATTGAAGAAGTAGAGATCGATCTGTCGAATCTTCCATCGGGCGCAGATTTTCTGAGTGGAAACCCCGGATATTTGAGCTGGAAGACATCTCTTTCTGACTCAGGTTCTTATGCAATAGATATTACCGCATCTGACCCGTACGGATCAACAGTCAGCAAAGCACTCAGGTTAAATGTTCATTCGGCAGCTCCGTGCGAGCTTGACATTTCAGACATTCAGGTGGTCAGTGGTAACACCGGCATTGTCGAAATTGATCTTTTGAACAGAGTGCCCGTTGACGGAATAAATCTCCTGATTGAGTATGATCCGACTGCGCTCAATTATCTTTCATCATCTGCTGTCGGTACAAGAGTAGAGTCCTGGGAACAATTCGTAGTTACAGTCAGCGAGACTGATGGCCGTATATGGCTTGATGCCAGAGCCAATCTTTCCGGTCATGATTTAGTCGATCCCCTGTCCGAAGGATCAGGTTCAGTGATGTTGATTAACTTTCTTGTAACGCCTGATATATCATTTGCCGGACAGATGATCCCTGTTGTGTTCGAATTCATCGATACTCTATCGAACCTTGATAATGTGATAATTGACACTACTGGTGGAATCCTCGGATGGGATATGATAGATTATTCCGATGGATCGGTTTTCATAAAGCAGTATGAGGCACTCGTTGGTGATATAAACCTGAATTATGTGCCGTTTGAAGTCGGCGATGTTGTATATTTCACGAATTATTTTATCGATCCTGGTGCATACCCTCTTGATGGTGATCGCTGGCCGAACTCAGATGTCAATCAGGATGGCCGTCCCGGTACAATAGGTGACCTGATCCAGCTCATAAGTATTGTGGGAGTGGGTGGTAACGGAAAACTGTATTATCCCGAACCAGTGATTGACAAGCGAGTTGTTTTAGAAACTGTAAACACTCCTTCTTATACAGAAGTCGTTGCAGAGGGCGAATCTCCTGTTGGTGGTGCGATGCTCCTGTTCAAAGTGGATCCATCCACAGCATCTGAACTGACTGTCGAGACCGACCTTGATCATGTCACACTGTACTATTCCACTGCGAGAGATGAACTTCGCGTCCTGATACTCGATGAGAGTGGAGCGGGAATCACGATCTCCGACAGCTCGATTATTACTGTCCATCATCCAGCCGATACCGATATCGAGTTGATCGATGCAGATATTGCCGATCCAGGCGGACAAGTGTTAGAAACTGAATTGGGGAAGGATAAAGTGTTGCCTGATACCTATAGGCTCGATCAGAATTTCCCGAATCCATTCAACCCTAATACACAAATTAGTTTCTCACTTGAGCATGACGGTGTGGTTTAGCTCAGGATATATAACATTCACGGACAGTTGGTAAGAGTTCTCGTGAACACCGAGATGCAGACTGGTGTTCACTCGGTTGAGTGGGATGGTACTGACTCCAACGGCAACCATGTCGCATCTGGAGTTTACTTCTATAGATTTGAATCACAGGATTTTTCAGATACTAAGAAAATGATGTTAGTCAAATAATGGCAGAGTTCGAAAACATACTACTTTCATCTTATATGAGAGGAATAGAAAATGAATAGACTCAGATTTGCTCTGGCACTGGCAGCAGTGCTGATCGTGACAGGGGCTTTTCAGGTAGCCGAAGCACAAATCCAGTCGCCAAATGATACTATAATGATAATGGATGCCTTCGGGAATGCAGGCGATACGGTTGCAGTGGATATGTATTTAACGAATACAATCGAGGTTGGTGGCTTGAATTTCCTGCTTCGATTTGATAGTACTTATCTCTCTCCCGCTTACGACTGGGATGAGATAAATAATCACGGCGATACAGCGGCGCCACTGCACTATGAGTTGATAAATCGCGGTGTGGGTAAGTTTTTGTATGCAAAATCAGTCAATTCCATTGACACAAGTGCAATTGCCGGTTTTGGTCACATAGTGACAGGTGTTTTTGTAGGTGACCCTTTTGCATCTGATGATATTGCTATTGGTAATGGTACATTTTTGCGATTCTACGTATATATTAAACCAAACGCACCGCAGGGCACTTCTGTTGATGTCATTCTTTATGATGAGCAGGTATCAGGTGGCAGGAAGAATGAATTCTATGATCCTGATGGACTTGTGGGAGTTATGCCTACTCTTGTCGCTGGCACAGTGACTGTTGGCGAAGGTCCTCCTCCTGTTGATTCTGTCAATGTTGCGCCGTATTTTTCTCAACCCTCACAGACTGTATACAATGTTGAGCAGGGCGAGTCAGTTCAGTTCACAGTTGCGGCGGCTGATCAGAATCCCGGTCAGTCGATTGCTCTGAGTATGCTGAGCGGTCCTGCCGGCGCGACCTTCTCAGGTGCATCCGGTACCGGGAGTGTGTCGAGTGTATTCTCGTGGACACCTAATTTCTCTCAGGTAGGGCAATTCCAGGCGACCTTTGTTGTTGAGGATGATTCGAGCGCAACCGCCCAGAGGATTGTTACGATCAATGTCGCTGCGCCCAATATCGAGGAGGATATACTCTTTACGACATCACAGGAAATGTATTTCGTCGAGGGGGGAATCCCGGGGGCGGATGATGTCAGTGTACCTATCAACCTTAACGATCTGAACACACTGTTCGGTGTCCAGTTCGATCTCACTTATGATTACTCGGTTCTGACGCTGGATTCACTTGTTTTGACTGATCGAATCGCCGGCTTCGAACTCTACAA
>JAJRZO010000136.1 GCA_024275215.1 Candidatus Zixiibacteriota bacterium
AAGTTTGATCTGTTTGTCATACTCTCGACTAATCTCTCTGACATTTGCTGCGGCATCCGATTCTGGATCTTTTACCAGGTCACTTCCCTCGACTTCCGACAGCAATTCGCCTATTTTCTTGTCAGTAAATCTCTCGTGAACCAATCCAGAAAGCATGGCGACCTGCCGTGATCTGCCTTCGGCTCCGCCGCGAGGCATGTATGTCCGCTCATCCCATCCGAGAAGAGACTCACAGGAGCCGAGTATCGCAATCTTGCGATGAGTTTCGATCAATTCGTTGTATGCCTGTTCGGCTGAAGTAGTCATGTATGTGGTCTCCTTAGTTTTGTTTGCATTAGATATAACCTGCATTGCTCCCAAAGACAAGCGCTTTCAGACAGTTGTCACCCGGCGCGATCATACTTTTTCAAACAACCTCCAACATGGATTGTTGCATCTCATCGCAGGTTCAAATAACTTGACAAATGCCGATAATTAAGTTAATTCCGCGATGTTTGGCAGTATTGGAATACTAACTGCCGCAAGTGTAAATAGACATAATGGCGGTGTAGCTCAGCTGGTTAGAGCAGCGGAATCATAATCCGCGTGTCCGGGGTTCAAGTCCCTGCACCGCTATTTAACGCTATTGGAAGCCCGGTCTCACTTATCCCGATAAATGGTGTGGCTTTACCACTTATCTGGAGCACAGTTTTTTAGTTGCTTCTACCGCCTTTACGCTCGAAATATCCGGGAATTTGCACAGGTTAGAAGTCTGCCAGATGTAATAATATGCACGCAATTCCTGCCGCTGCCATGCCATTAAAGCCTTTACCTCTCTCCACAATCTCGCTCTGTGATGATATTCTGCCGCTAACCGCGAGAACGCCCTTGCCCGAATGTCAGATAACGCATTTAATCCGACGTTCCCAATAATTATGCGTCATAAGCTTGCATGTTCCCTGAGCCGCGGATTGTCACATAATGGTGTTATCTGACCTCATTTCCGCGTTTTTCTTTCCGCGATCGCCTTCCTGTCTCCTGCATAGATGCGGTATTGCAGCGTTGGCGATCAAGACTCAAGCGTCAAGCCCCCAAATTGGGGGTTCAGGAATTCGGCATGTTGCTGAGGCTGCACGTCGAATCGGCAATAGTCTCGCGCACATGGCATGGCGGTGGATGATCCAGCCACCGCCATGTTTCTTTTGAAAGAATATCATTCAATCGCTAACATTTCACTCTTCTGTTCGCCAGTGATAATGAAGAGATAATTTAGGCTACAAGACTTGCTACAGAGGAGGTAATCATGAAATGGAGAGAATGGAAATATGTAATTGCCATTTTGATGCTGGTTGCATTCGCGACATTTCGATATGCACGCCTGAAAGATAGGAATAGAATGACAATTGTTAACACGGGAGGAAGGAATGCCAGAGAAAAGACACCAGACGAGATACGACTTTCCCCAATAATCTATATAGATTTATCGTAGTTTATTATCGATCAACAGATTGCTATATTTTGTAAGTGGCATCATCGGTTTTTGAAGAATATGGAAACTCCAGGAATTGTTGATATTGGCATAGGGCATAGACAAGGCGGTCTCAAAATGAGACCGCCTTGTAATAATCAAACGACTGTTTCCCGAACTATGGGCAGGTGCAATCCGGCGCCGGTCCTCCACCGAAGATATACCCGACTAAATAAGTAACATCATCGATGTCTACAAGTACGAGCGGACAATCTGTCCGGTGAACATCGCCGGACACAAGCGGCTTGGGAGCCGGTCCGCCCCCGAATATCCACTCGATCAGGAATACAATATCATCGACATCGATTATTCCATCATCAGAGACATCTCCGCAGATGAACTCCTGAACAAAGAAGTCGACAGCTACTGTATCAGCCAGCGAACCATCCGACGCTATGAACGTCACTGGGAATGTGAGATTCGCCTGAGAGACATCACGATCGAATGAGAAACTTCCGGCTCCATTACCTGAATCGACAAATGCGGCATTTGTCGGGACAGTTAGCGCGGTCAACGTTATGGGATCACCCTCAGGATCAATCGCATACACTCTTTCATTGATCGGATCGCCCAGGTTGACTGTGTCATGGACTGCGAACGGCACATACAAAATCGGCGGCTGCGGTCCAGCTTCGAGAACTTCGATTCGGACTGTCTGAGAATCCACGCGGAACGTTGGATCCATCACCTGGAACCTGATATCATAACTTCCCGCCTGATCGAACCAGGGATAGAAATGGAATTGTGATGACGTGCTGCTCAAACTCATAATTCCGGTGTTGGTCGGCTGCGGGCTGTAAGTCACAGTCATGCTCTGACCCGGCAGGCTGTCAGGATCAAAATACGTAAGCATAATGTCGATACTATCACCTTCTGTCACTGAAACAGGCGTCGGTATCGAATCAAGCACGGGAGCCTGCGGATTGTCATTGACTGTCACTTCGAAATCCTTCTCGATAAATACAGTCGTATCCTGAGCATCTTTGGCAAGAATCCTGAACACGTATGGATCCGGTCTCGACTGGAAATAGTCCGGCGTGAAAACAATCTCAGTGTAATTGTATTCAATGAATGTCACTGTGACATTGTCGTACAGTGGCAAGAGAGTGTCTGTCGCAGTATCGACGCCGAAGACACGAATCAACGGCGTGACCGAATCTGGATCGATCGCCTCGACTCCATAGTTGCCAGCCTCACCTTCAAGTATTTCATCGCTGTTAGGAACAAACCAGATGCTTCCATCTTTGTACAGGTACATACTGATCGGCGGTCGATTGTTGTTGAAAATGACTACTGTAATCTCAACAGAGTCAACCACACCCGGGTCATCGCCGTCGTTCGCGTAGAACATGATACTGTAGGTGCCTGAATCATCAAAAGTCGTATTCCAGCCAAATGAACCCGAATAGTCGAGATTATCAATGAATACCGATGATCCGGGTAGCCCGGATGCAGACAACAATGGCATTACGGAATCGGCATCAGTTGTGTACAGTTCAAAACCGAGAGAATCAAGCTCAGTCGCAAACACTGTATCACTAAATGATACATCCTGACCATTACGCGTCATTCTCGTGAAGACAGGAAGCTGATTACCCGCGTCGAGGACGGTCACTGTCACAACTCCGGTGTCAGCAAGTTCGGTTTCATCTATAGCTATGAAGCTGAAGTTATAGACGCCCGATTGCACGAATACCGGACTGAAAGTCATCGTGGCGTGACCATTGCCTGAGTCAACCATCGTCACATTGAGCGGGAACACCAGCGTATCGAGAATGAGCGCAGGAATCGTAGAATCAGGATCGATTGCGCTCAGGAACAGGACAAGAGTTTCACCCTCAGTGATGCTTGTGTCACTCGGAACAGTAATAATCGGTGGCTGAGGATTGTCATAAATCTGGATGAGAACATCTTCGTCGTCAACCTCAATGCCATCGGTTGCCGAGAACAAAATGCTGACAAGACCACTCTGCAGATAATCCGGCATAAATGTCAACGTTCCTACACCGTTACCTGAGTCCGCAAAGACAGCATTTCTCGGAAGACTGTCGGTGTTCAACTGGATGAATGGACCGTCAGGATCGGTGGCATAGACATTTAAAATCAGCGTGTCACCCTCTGTTACAGTCTGCGGCCCGATTGTCGCCAGCACAGGCGGCTGATTGGCGTAGACAGTCGTAATCTCAACGTGAAGCACACCTGAAAGCTGCGGGACATCGTTGTCGTAGCAAATGAAGATGGCTGTGTCCACACCGATCTGAGATGTGTCAGGCCAGAACATAAATCCACCTATACCATTGCCGGAATCGACATACACAGAATTCGCGGGTTTCTTGAGTACACTCATGAACAAGTCACCACCATCAGCATCTGTTGAGTCAGTTGCGACAAGTCTTAACATGAGAGAATCGCCAAGCAATACTGATTGAGGCGGTACTTCAACAAACTCAGGCGGCTGATTAACATCGTAGATTCTAATCGGCACTTCAAGCAAACCGGATGACGGGGGATCACCGGCATCCAGTGCAGCCAGCGTGACGACTTCGTCACCAGCCTGATAGAAGTCAGGATTGAAGCTGAACACTCCAACACCGTTGCCGGAATCGACAAATGTCGAGTTGTCGAGTCCGTCGATTACAAAGAGCGTGACAGGCAAACCTTCAGGATCAGTCGCCGAGACAGCAAATTCGAGCATACCACCCTCACTGACGAACTGCGAATCGACAGGATCAAATACCGGCGGCAGGTTTCCAAGATCGGTCACAGTAATCTGTACGATCTCAGAATCAGCGTATTCACCATCACTGGCAATGAACGTTACAAAGTATATACCGGCCTGCGTCGAATCAGGTGTAAAGTCGAACACACCCGTTCCATTCAGTGAATCAGTAAACGTCGCATTCTGTGGCATATTCTCAGCAGTAAGCGTTGCAGGCACACTATCCGGATCAGACGAGGTTACAAGGAAATTCAGATTGCTCAGCACATTTACAGTTTTCGGTCCGATCGGATCAAGAGTCGGTCCCTGGTTGAGATTTGTCACGATAATGACAACATCCCCAGTATCAGCAAGAGCGCCATCGGATGCGATAAACGAAACCGTGTACTCACCTGCCTGACTAAGATCAGGATGGAAATCGAATGTTCCGGTGCTGTCGCCATTATCCACAAATGTCGCGTTTGCCGGAATATTCACGGCACTCAGAATCGGAAGAGTACCCTCAGGATCAGATGCAGAAACTGTAAAGCTGAGACTGTCAGCCTCAACAACATATTGCGTATCGACAACAACAATCGTAGGCGCCTGATTACCAGCATCGACAACCGTGACAGCAACAATTTCAGTGTCAGCAAGCGCACCATCAGAAGCTATGAATCTGACATAGTAGATTCCAGCCTGAGTGTAGTCAGGATTGAAATCGAATGCGCCGGTGCCATCGCCATTGTCCACAAATGACGCATTCGTCGGGCCATTCTCGGCTGTCAGCGCAGGAATAGTGCTGTCAGGATCAGTCGCAGAGATATTGAAATTCAGATTGTTATTTTCGACAACCGACTTAGCCCCGATAGAATCAA
>JAJRZO010000137.1 GCA_024275215.1 Candidatus Zixiibacteriota bacterium
CCAATCACCATCGGCATACCGATCAATGCGATTATCAGCATCACAAAAAGCGTCCTGTGTGTTGATGATGCGTTGTAAATCGTCAGGCTGTACGACGGATCGATAGACGATGGCACGAGTTTCGGGAACAAGCTGACCGCCGCGAGTCCGATCATCGAGAGAATCGTACAACTCGATGACAGGAATCCCCGGAAGTATTTCCCGGCCTTGACAGCTACCGGAATGTACAATATCGACGCGAGCAACAACACGAACAGAATCCAGAATATCGGGTTACCAAGCACACCATCGAACAAGAACGGTGCAGCAAAGAATGTCGCAATTGTTGCAGCTATATACAACACTACAAAAGCAATCCAGCTTCCGGTAGCATACGATACCATTTTCCTTCGATGATCGCCATCAGTCTTGATCGTCATATAAAGTGCACCGTGCATAGTAAATAATACAAGACTAACAAGCCCTACTAATATTGAGTATGGATTCAACAGTCCGAAAAACGAACCATGAAATACTATTTCAGAATCAATAGGTATTCCTCTCAGTACATTTCCGACTGCGACTCCGAAAAGAAGCGCGGGCAATAACGAACCGAGTCCGAATCCCCAGTCCCAGAATGCCCGCCAGCCGTTCGAATCGACTTTGCCTCTGAATTCGAGAGATACAGCTCTGAAAATCAAAGCCGCCAGAAGCAGCATTAAAGCCAGGTAAAATGCTGAAAAGACAGTCGCATACACAACGGGGAATGCTGCAAACAGCGCGCCACCTCCTGTAAGGAGCCAGACTTCATTGCCATCCCACACGGGACCGATGGCGTTAAGATTGGTTCGCCTCTCGATCTCGCTCTTCGCAAACAGGTGAAGAACTCCGACACCGAGATCGAACCCGTCGAGAATGGCGTAGCCGATAATCAGCACGCCTACTAAGCCAAACCATATTGTGTTCAAATCCATCAGACAGTCACCTCCCCTCCGGCAGGCTCAGGCCCTTGCTTGACCTTGCGAGCAAATAAATAAACATAAACTATTCCGAGAAGCGCGTAGATAAGCGTGAACAGCACTATCGAAATCACTAATTCTGTTGATGACACAGTGACAGAGACTGCATCATCCGTCCTGAGCAGCCTGTAGACTATCCATGGTTGCCGTCCAACTTCGGCTGCAATCCATCCAAGCTGACAAGCGATCACCGGCAGCGGCATCGCCCAGAGGAATGCTTTCAACAACCAGCGTGTTTCAAACAGCTTCTTGCGCATCAACTGAACAACTCCGATACCTGTCATGAAAATAAACAGCATTCCGAGAATCACCATATTGTGGAAAGATACAAACGTCAGGAATAATGGAGGTCTCTCATTAAGTGGAAATTCATCAAGACCTTTTATTTCAGCATTTGCGTCTCCAAAAGAAAGCCAGCTTAGGAGCCCGGGAATTTCAATCGGAAGTTTCATATTAGGCGGCATATCCTCCGGCACACCAAACAGTGCCAGGGGGGCGCCACTCTGAGTCGTGTACAACCCCTCCAAAGCAGCGAATTTTTCAGGTTGTGTATGCGCCACCTGTTTTGCATGCTCATGTCCCAGCGGGAACAATTCGATCACTGAGGCTATGAACCCAACGATCACCGCGAGAGTCAGAGCTTTCTTTGCGACATCGACTCCCTTGTTCCTGAGAATCAAGTATCCGGCAATTCC
>JAJRZO010000003.1 GCA_024275215.1 Candidatus Zixiibacteriota bacterium
CGAGATGAAGCTGTCCAGTTCTGTGATTATTTCAGCAAATTCATGGCTGTTGATGTACGGATCATAGGCGAGAACAGTCATACCGAAAGCCTTCGCTCGTTTGGCGACTTCGGTGCCGATGTTGCCGACACCAAGCAGACCGAGGGTTTTGCCGTACAACTCAGTTCGTTTCAGTTGCTTTTTGAGCCATTCGCCTTTTTTCATGGATTCATTGCCGGGAATAAGATTGCAGGGCATTGAGATCATCAGCGCGAAAGCGAGTTCCGCGACGGCAATAGCCGAAGCCTCGGCAGTGTTGCTCACGAGAACGCCTTTCTGTTTGGCGTATTCGCGATCGACATTGTCAAGACCAACCCCACCTCGAATGATATACTTCAGTTTCGGAGCACCATCGATATACTCTTTTGTGCACTTGGTCTTGCTCCTTATGAGCACGATTTCAGCTTCCGGGAGCTGGCTCTTGTCGTCGGTGACCTCGCCATATTTCGCCAGCTTCTCTGGAAGCGACGGATCGAAAGCGTCAGAGATAAGAATTTTCATTTTAGTGATCTCCTTTATTGTGTCTGTTTAGTTAGACTAATCGATCAGATGCACGACCATTCCGCTGCGAAGCTTTGGCTCGAACCAGGTCGACTTAGGTGGCATTACCTTGTTGGCGTCCGCAACTTTCAGAAGTTGATCGACTTTTGTCGGGTAGAGCGCGAAAGCAACTTTCCACTTGCCAGAGTCAACAAGCTTTTTCAATTCTTCCAGCCCCCTTATTCCACCGACGAAATTGATTCTTGGGTCGGTGCGAGGATCGCCGATTCCCAGGATAGGATCGAGTACGTTCTTTGCAAGCACTTGAACATCAAGAGCTTCTACCGGATCGGATGTGTCGGGTGTCTGAGAGTATGTCAGACGACGCCACGCGCCATTCATATACATAGCATACGAATAGGGCTTGTCAGGCTCAGCCTCAGAAATGTCCGGAATGGTTTCGATCTGGAACAACTCTGCCAGCCGATCCATAAACTGCTCGTCTGGAATTCCATTAAGATCCTTGATCACACGGTTGTAAGGCAGAATTTTCATCTCATCGTCAGGGAATACCACGGTCAGGAAGTAGTTATACTCTTCAGTACCTGTGTGATTCGGGTTCATTTTTCTGAACTCTTTTGCCGCACGTGATCCCGCAGCCGATCTGTGATGGCCGTCAGCGATGTATATTTCAGGGAATTTCCCGAACACCTCTGTGATCTTTTCAACTTTGTTCTTGTCGTCGATCTTCCATAATCTGTGTTTTACTCCATCATCACCGACAAACGAAACATCAGGTTCTTCAGTCATGACCTGACCGAAAATCATTCGCAGTTCCGGGTTCGATTTGTAGATACAGAAAACAGGTCCTGTCTGAGCACGCGAAGTTATAATGTGCTTCGTACGGTCATCTTCCTTGACCGGGCGCGTCAGCTCGTGTTTCTTGATCCGGTTTTCATCATAGTCCTGGACAGATGCAACCGCCACGAGTCCTGTCTGAATGTGGTCGTTCATCTGCAATTGATACAGGTAATAGCAATCGCTGTCATCCTGTATGAGGACATTCTCATCCCGTAACCATTTTATGTTTTTCGCGGCTGTTTCATAAACCGTATCGCTGTATGGGTCTGTGTCGGGCGGTAGATCGATTTCCGGTTTGACGACATGCAGGAAAGAGTATCTGTTTTCCTTCGCCATTCGGCGAGCTTCTTCTGAGCTTAGCACATCATACGGAGGCGACGCAACTTGTGGCGCTTTGTCCGGTACTGGTCTGAGTCCCCTGAAAGGTTTTATAACTACCATTAGAATTTCTCCATGCAAGGTACGGCTTGTGCCGATTAGATTGTCAAATCGCACCGCCAATTTATCAATCACAGACTTTCAGTCAACATATTTCGATCATGTTCGCTGCTGTCTGCGCCGATTATCAAGGTGCCGCTATGTAAGAAATATGATCCTTACATCCGCCGCTGATCTTCGCAGAAGCATAACACTCTTGCGCTTCTCAGTCGTTAAAAAAGAGCGCCGCGCTAACTTCGCGTCATTCAGCAGGATGGAATAACTCTGTTTCAGAAACAAACATTCACCAGGGGTGATTTTTGTGCCGTTCACTGAAGTTCGGACAGGGAATTGACGACAATAATCAGGTAATGATATTCGATTACAATGAGGGATAAAGGATGCCCTCGAAAAGCCGATTAAGATAATGAAAGGCTTGAACTAAAGACCAACGTGAACCGGATTAAATTTGAAAGGAAGGTGGTGGAGAAAAAGAGCCGGCAGACCGGGGCTCTCTAATATTCCGGACTGAAGGTCAGAGTAGCTCGGACCTTGGCAGACATTGGATGTGGCTTAACTGGCGAGCATAACCAGTAAAACTGTTTAGTCGACAAGGACGATCGACAAGGAGATTCAAGGAGGATTCCTAATGTCCTTACGCATTAACCACAACATTGCTGCCCTCGATGCGCATCGTAATTTGACTTTGACCACGAGAGCGCTCTCCAGTTCTATGGAGAAGCTGTCATCTGGTTTCAGGATTAACCGCGCATCAGACGATCCGGCAGGCCTGGTGATTTCCGAGCAGTTCAGAGCTCAGATCGCCGGTCTTGATCGAGCGATTTCGAACTCCGAAGGATCAATCAACATGATCCAGACTGCTGAGGGAGCTCTCAACGAGATCAACAATCTTTTGGTCAAGATGAGAGAGCTGGCCATTCACGCTGCCAACGAAGGTTTCAATGATACGAACCAGTTGGCCGCTGATCAGGCTGAGATTCAGAACTCGATCCAGACAATCGACCGAATTGCCGCCAACACACAGTTCGGTACGAAGAAACTTCTCGATGGCTCAAAAGACAATGTCGCGACCATCACAACCGCGAACTCGTCACAACTGACCATTCTGCAGAGTAATCTGACGACCGGATCGCATTCGATTTCGGCGACCAAACTCTCTGATGCCACGGCGACTCTGAACACAACGTCGCTCGGTATCTCGCTGAATGGGACAGGCACACCTACCGAATTGGCGGAAGGCATTCACAATATTGATGTTCTTCAGGCCTCGGCGGGCGCGACAAAGTCCTCGTCATCGATCACTATTTCCGATGGATTTGGAAATGGGTTGACACTTGGGACAACAGCCACAATGGCTACAGTAGCATCGGTAGCAACATTCGGCACCGCGAATCTTGCTAATGAAGGCAACTACACGGTAGTGTTGAATTACCAGGAAAATGGTGAGGCTGTTACCGGCGACCAGACACTTACAATCTCGATTGCAACAGGTGATACTGTTGCAGTACAGTTGAGCAAGTGGAATGCCGCAATTGCCAACAACGCTCAGTTGGCTGGTAAGATTGAAGCCGCAACACTTCAGTCAGGTGGTTCCAAGCTTGAGTTCAGAGCGATCAATGAAGGTGCGCAGTACAGCCTGAAGCTGACTTCTTCATCGTCAACAGCCTCGACTGCTATTGTCGATATGGGATCGAGCAGATCTTCAAGGGGTACAAGCAAGGATCTTCTGAAGTTCACGCTTAATACAGTCAAGAACAGCGGAACAACTGCAACGGCAAACATCGTATCAGGTTCGAGCAAGACCTTCACTGCCATGAGCACGCTCATCACAGATATCCAGACTGCGCTCACTTCCGCGTTTGGTACTGTGCAGGGCACAACCGGCGACATGGATGTGGAGCTTGAGGGAACCGACAAGCTGAAGTTCTTCACGTACGATGAAGGATCAAGCTACAATATGCAGTTTGTCAGCAATGGTTCAGGCACGGGCGAAGCACAGAATGTGCTGGGGCTGACTGCCGACACGATTGCAATTTCCGGTACTGACGCTCTTGTCGCGTTTGACAACTATACTAACACTATTTCCAGTGTGAAGTATGCCAGCACAACCAATGTGACTTTGTACAACAAGGCTGCCGGAGCGACAGGTCGTGGTTCGATCAATATCACAACGAATACCGCGATCAACGGCATCAACCTTGGTAATCTGTTGCTCGATGTTAACGCTGCAAGATATGCTGTCAGGCTTGATGGTGGTCCTGCCGCGTCGGTGACAGGAGGTCAGGATGCCACGATCTACAACTCTGATCGTTCAGAGTCGATCAAGATCAGGTACGGCCTCTCTTCTGAGGGCGGATCAGAGACGATCAGCAACACGGATCAGTCACTGGTCTTCCAGATCGGTGGTAATGTTGGCCAGACGGCGCGTGTAGCCCTGGGCAACATGGCTACTTCAGCACTTGGTAAGAATATTGCCGGCAATATGTTTGCAAATCTTGGCGCGATTGACGTCACGACAGTCGCCGGCGCTCAGGATTCGCAGTCAGTAATTGACGCTGCAATCGATCAGGTGTCGAATATGAGAGGTGAACTTGGTTCGTTCCAGAAGAACACTCTGGAATCCAACCTAGCTAACCTCAGGATCGCACAGCAGAACCTGACAGCCTCAGAGTCGTTCATTCGCGACACCGATATGGCGAAGGAAATGTCACAATTCGTCAAGTCTCAGATTCTTCTGCAGGCAGGTGTTGCTATGCTCGCACAGGGCAATCAGGTGCCTCAGGTCGTTCTCTCGCTCTTCGGTTAAAACGAGTGAGTTGACGACTGCAGGATGATAAACGGGGGAGGGTTTCCTCCCCCGTACAAAACGAGGTGATTTGAATGGATCCGATGGTAAACTCCTCGATGGTACTGGCAGATCCCTTGCGGATGGCCAATCCTGTTTCAGTATCGGATGCTGCAAAGTCACCTGATCTGACCAAGGCTGCGGGGCTTGACCTTGATGCTGTCAACATACCGGGAGCAGATGCTGTTGGGGCTGGCGATGGACTTCCGAGCACCGGCTCGTTCACTGACAAGTTTGAAGGGTTTATCAGTGAGTTAAACAAACAGCTCATTAGCAAACAGACCTCGCTGAGTTTCCGGATTGATAAAGCATCCGGCAGCGTGGCTGTACAGGTAGTTGAATCGGAATCTGGAAAGGTCATCAGGCAGATACCACCTGACTCTATCCTCGCCA